>NZ_RZQP01000410.1:0-2673 GCF_003998165.1 Mesorhizobium sp. M7A.F.Ca.US.007.01.2.1
ACGCTGCCCCCGCGCCATGCGCTGATCGCCTTCGGCCTCTGGCTGCGCAAGTCGCTCGGCGTCCACGCGCTGGTCCATGTCGGCGCCCATGGCACGCTTGAATGGCTGCCGGGCAAAACCGTTGCTCTGTCGGAAAACTGCTTTCCGGAGATCGTCACCGGCCCCCTGCCCGTCATCTATCCCTTCATCGTCTCCAACCCGGGCGAAGCGGCGCAGGCCAAGCGGCGCATTGCCGCCGTCACCCTTGGCCATTTGCCGCCACCGCTGACCGGCGCCGGGCTGGACGAAAACCAGCACAAGCTCGAGCGGCTGGTCGATGAATATGCCCAGGCCGACGGGCTCGACCGTCGCCGCCGTGACCGACTGGCGAAACTGATCGTCGACACCGCGCAAAAAACCGGTCTGGCCACCGAAGCCGGCGTCGCCACGACCGACGCGCCGGACGAGGCGCTGCGCCGCATCGACGCCTGGCTTTGCGATCTCAAGGATTTCGCCATCAAGGACGGGCTGCATATCTATGGCCGCGCTCCGGAGGATGAGCCGGACGCCATGCGCCGGCAAAGTGCTGAAGCCGAGAAGACGGCGCTGCTCGCCGCGCTCGATGGCCGCCACGTCAAGGCTGGGCCGGCCGGCGCGCCTACGCGCGGCCGCTCGGACGTCTTGCCTACCGGCCGCAATTTGTTCACCTCGGACCCGCGCACCATGCCGACGCCGACCGCCTATGATCTGGGCAGGGCAGCGGCGGAGGAAGTCGTGCGCGGCTACATGCAGTCGCATGGCGACTGGCCACGCTCGCTGGTCATCGATCTCTGGGGCTCGGCATCGCTGCGCACCGGCGGCGAGGAGATCGCTCAAGGCCTGGCGCTGATGGGCTGCCGGCCGCAATGGGATTCGGCGACCGGCCGCATCACCGGCATCGAAGTGCTGCCGCCGGCCATGCTGGGCCGTCCGCGCGTCGATGTCACCTGGCGCATATCCGGCCTGTTCCGCGACATGTTCCCGACCCAAATCGCGCTGATCGATGCCGCAGCCAACGCGGTTGCCGCGCGCGACGAGGAGGATTCGGAAAACCCGCTCGCGGCCAAGACCCGCGCCGACGGCAAGATCAGCCCGCGCATTTTCGGCACCTCGCCGGGCACATACGGCGCCGGCGTCGAGGATATCTTGTCCTCCGGCAACTGGAGCGCGCGCGACGAAATCGGCCGCGCCTATCTCGACGCTACATCGCACGCCTATGGCGGCGCCGGGGGCGAAGGCATCTTCGCACCCGGCGCCTTCGAGGGCCGCATCGCCGAAGCCGATCTTCTCGTCCACACCGGCGACGACCCCGGCCGCGACATCCTCGAGGGCTCCGCCGATGTCGCCTTCATCGGCGGCTTTTCCGCAGCAGTTGCGGCGCTCGGCAGGAATGCCGACGTCATCGTGCTCGACACCACGGACCCGCAAAAGCCGAAGCCACGCTCGATCAGTGAGGCCGTAGCGCGCGTCGTGCGTGCCCGCGCCGTCAATCCACGCTTCATATCAGGCCAGATGCGCCACGGCCCGCGCGGCGCCTCGGAATTCGCCGAAACCGTCGACCGGCTGATTGGCTTCGCCGAAACCACGCACGCCATTCCGGGAACGCTGATCGAGGCGGTTCATGATGCCTATCTAGGCGATCCCATGGTCCGCGCCTTCATCCTGCGCGAAAACCCAGCCGCCGCAAAAATCATCGCCGAGCGCTTCCTGTCGGCGCGCCGGCGCGGCCTGTGGCATCCCCTGCGCAATTCCATCGACGACGATCTCGCAGCCCTGATCGCCGAGGCAGAAGCGCTTGGGGTGGCGGCATGAACGCCTTCTCGCGCCGCGGCGCCTGTCCGGCTTTGTCGGCGCCGATGCAAACCGGCGACGGCCTGCTGGTGCGGCTCAACCCGGTCGCTGGGGGGATGTCGCCAGAGTCGTTGATCGGACTAGCCGAATCCGCTTTGCGGCACGGCAATGGCATCATGGAAGTCACCGCGCGCGGCAGCCTGCAGATACGCGGCCTGACGGCGCAAAGTGCTGCGCTGCTGGCGGCGGAGGTCGATGCGCTTGATATCGCGGTTCGCACCGGCGTGCCGGTCGAGACCGGGCCGCTGGCCGGCATTGATCCGCAAGAGATTGCCGATCCCCGGCCGCTGGCTGAACGTATCAGGGCTGCGATCGAAGAAGCTGGGCTCGTACAACGCCTAGGGCCGAAGGTGTCGGTCGTTGTGGACGGCTGCGGGCAACTCACCATGGATGCGGTCACGGCCGACGTGCGGCTTGCTGCGACGCGCACCGATGCGGGAGTTCGGTGGCGGGTGTCTGTCGCGGGTGACGGGCAGAATGCGAGGCCGCTGGCGTTTGCCGATCAAGGTGCGGCGCGCGATATTGCCGTTGCAGCTCTAAGGATGGTTGCAGAGAAAGGCCGCGAGGCTCACGCAAGGGATTTATCGGAGAGGCAATTAGTGTCTCTGGCGGGTTGGCTATGCTTGACGAGTTTGCGCGAGGCGCCCCCCTCTGTCCTGCCGGACATCTCCCCCTCAGGGGGGGAGATTGGCAGCTTCGACGCTCCGCTCACTCCTGTGACGGTGGAAATTGGCGAAAGCCGGGACAACAGCCAATCTCCCCCCTTGAGGGGGAGATGTCCGGCAGGACAGAGGGGGGTGATTG
>NZ_RZQP01000411.1:0-2671 GCF_003998165.1 Mesorhizobium sp. M7A.F.Ca.US.007.01.2.1
ACGCCGCGAACTGGCCACGCGGAAGGCTCTCGATGCCGGAGCGGAACCCCTCGGCCGAGTAGGCCGACATGATGAAGGCGAAGGCTGTCACCGCCGATGCCCAGGACGACAGGCGTATGCCGAGGAAGGGCAGCGCATAGTAGATCAGGATCAGCACGACCAGCACCGGCAGGGCGCGGAAGATGTCGGTGTAGCCGACCGCGAGCCAGCGCAGCGGCTTCGGCGCATAGAGCCGCACCAGGCTGATCCCCAGGCCGATGGGGATGCCGATGCCGATGCTCAAAATGCCGAGCAGCAGCGTGTTCAGGAAGCCGCGCAGCAGCGCCGGCAGGCTGGACATAATGACGTCGGGGTTGAAGAAGGTGTCGATCAGCGACATGGGAGCGTTCCCGAACCCCAGAGCAAAGAATGCTCACGTTAAACTCGATGGGCCCGCCGAGGGCAGGAGATCTGCGGCAGAAGCCGGCGGCCAGGCGTGAAAGAATCGTGCCGGCCTGGAAAGCCGGCACGATGTTACCGCAGCCTTCAGCTCAGGCCTTCGGCAGCGGCATTTCCTTCATGGTCGAAGAGTCGGCGGGCGCGTCGCTGCCGAACCACTTCTTGTGGATCGCGGCCAGCGTGCCGTCCTTCTTCATCGCGCTCAGCGCATCGTTCAGCTTGCCGAGCAGCGGGTGGTCCTTGGTCATCATCAGGCCGTATTGCTCACCGGTCTTGATGCGCTCCTTGACCACCAGGTCCTTCATCTTGGTGAAGGAATATTCCATGCCCGGAATGTCGCTGACTGCCGCATCGACGCGGCCGGCGCTGAGGTCGAGCAGCAGGTTCTGCTGCGTGTCGTAGCCCTTCACGTCGCTGAAGCCGTCGGCTTCCTGATGCGCCTTGACCCAGGTTTCGCCGGTCGAACCGGACAGCACGCCGATGATCTTGCCCTTGAGGTCGGCCTCGGCCTTGATCGGGCTGTCGGCCTTGGTGGCGATGCCCATATCGGAATCATAATAGGGCTGCGTGAACGACTGTGACTTCAGCCGCTCCGCCGTGATGGTGATCGACGAGATGGCGACGTCGATGCGCTTCGAGGTGGTGGCGGCAAACAGCGCCTGGAAGCCGAGATCGGCGATGTCGGTGGTCATGCCGATGCGCTTGGCGGCTTCGTTGACGATGTCGACCTCGAAGCCTTCGAAAGTGCCGCTCTCGTTCTTGAATTCGAAGGGCGGGTTGGTCGGGTAGGCGCCGACATTGAGCACATCCGCGGCATAAGCGGTGGCGGGGCCGGCGGCGATGCCGATGGCGGCGGCGAGAAGAAGCAATTTGCGACGCGTGAAGCTCATTTTTGTTCCCTCTGTTGTTGATCGGGCGGGTTGCTCCCGCACGGTTTTTTGCCGCCCCGCTTCACGCAGGGCGTCAATTCATGGCAGCGACCATGCGGTCACGGTTGGCGATGTTGTGTGTTGCAGACCGCGAATCCGCGCGCACGTCATCGAAGGCATGGCGCGTGTTGGATGATGACTGGGGCAGTATGAACGACAAGAACTGAGACTCCCACCCGGAGCACCCACGATGGACTGGCCGGCACGATGGACTGGTCTGCTCGATGGACTGGCCGGCAAGCCCGTCCGGCACGGCAATCGCCATCGACTCCGGAATGCTTATCCAAAGTGCGGCGCTTTTCAAGGCGAAAGTTTTAAGCTTAAAAAGCTGCGATGTCCGTTGCGTGGTGGACACGGTGCGGCCCGCTGGAACCGATACCCGCGAGCGATGGTGACGCCAAGCTATTTCAGGCTTGAAATATTTCCGCGCGGGCCTAGCGTGCGATCTTCGCCGGGAGGTCGCGACGTGAACAAACCACACCCTTTGCACGGCTCGAACAGACTGAAGCTTGGCGTCTTTTCGACCAATGCCGATGGCGGGCTTGCCATCACCGATGTGCCGGAGCGCTGGGCGGCGAGCTGGCAGGACAATGTGACCGCAGCCCAGATCGCCGACCGCGCCGGGCTGGAGTTCATGCTGCCGATCGCGCGTTGGCGCGGCTTCGGCGGCCGCAACAAGGTGCGCGAATGGTCGTTCGAGACCTTCACCTGGGCGGCGGCACTCGCCATGGCCACCGAGCAGATCGGCCTGTTCATGACCGTGCATGTGCCGCTGGTGCATCCGCTCTATGCCGCCAAGGCGCTGGCGACGGTCGACCATATCAGCCAGGGACGCGCGGGCTTGAACATCGTCTGCGGCTGGAACCCGAAGGAATTCGGCATGTTCGGCACGCCTTTGGTCGAGAAGGGCTACGATCAGGCGGCCGAATGGATCGAAATCCTGGAAAAGCTTTATGCGTCGGCCGAGCCGCTCGATTACGAAGGCACTTATTACCGCCTCAAGGAGGCTGTCAGCCGGCCGGCCAGTCTGCAGGTTCCGCGCCCCGTGACCATGAACGCCGCCTTCGGCGGGCCGGGCCGCGATTTCGCTGCCGCCCGGTGCGATTATCTGTTCACGACATTTTCGGAAATGAGCGATGCCGGCAAGCATGTCGCCGACATCAGCGAGCGGGCCGATAAGGCAGGCCGCGATGTCGGCGTCTACACCGTGGCGCATGTCGTCTGCCGCCCGACGATGGAAGAGGCGCAGGCCTACTACACGCGCTACGCCGTCGATATGGCCGACCATGACGCCGTCGATGCCC
>NZ_RZQP01000412.1:0-2667 GCF_003998165.1 Mesorhizobium sp. M7A.F.Ca.US.007.01.2.1
GGCTCGTCGAGCAGCAGGATCGGATGCTCGGTGATGAAGCCGCGCGCGATGTTAACGCGCTGCTGCTCGCCGCCGGAGAAGGTCGCAGGCGGCAAGGCCCAGAGTTTCTCCGGCAGGTTGAGCTGCGCCAGCAAGGCGCGCGCCTTGCCGCGGGCAATCTCGCGATCCTCGCCGCGCTCGACCAGCGGTTCGGCGACGACGTCGAGCGCCGAGACGCGCGGCACGGTGCGCAGGAACTGGCTGACATAGCCGATCGTTTGCCGGCGTATGGCCAGCACGGTGCGCGGGCTGGCGGTGGCGAGGTCGATCAGCCCATCATCATGCGTGACGATGATCTGGCCTTCGTCGACGGCGTAGTTGCCGTAGAGCATCTTCAGGATCGAGCTCTTGCCGGCACCGGAAGGACCGCCGAGCACGGTGCATTCGCCAGCCCTGATCGAGAACGAGACACCGGCGACAACAGGCAGTTTGATGCCGTCGCGCAGGTGCATGGTGAAACTCTTGGCGACGTCGGAGACAACGAGGGGGGTTGCCATCAGAAGGGCCTCCAATTGTCGTTCGTTTGCGGGCCAACGCCTCCCTCTGCCTTGCCAGGCATCTCCCCCTCAAGGGGGGAGATCGGCAGCTTTCTCGTTGCGCTTGTTCTGCAACGTTGGAGAGTGGCGAAACCGAGGACGATAGCCAATCTCCCCCCTTGAGGGGGAGATGGCCGGCAGGCCAGAGGGGGGTGCCTTGGCGCCATCGTCAAACCTGCAGAATCGAGGAAACAAGCAATTGCGTGTAAGGCGCGCGCGGGTCGTCGAGCACGCGGTCGGTGAGGCCGCTTTCGACGACGCGGCCGTCCTTCATCACCATCATGCGCTGCGACAAGAGCCGCGCCACGGCAAGGTCGTGGGTGACGACGATGGCCGCCAGACCGAGATCGGTGACCAGACCACGCAGCAGGTCGAGCAGGCGGGCTTGCACCGAGACATCGAGGCCGCCTGTTGGCTCATCCATGAACACCAGGCGCGGCCCGGTGACGAGGTTGCGGGCAATCTGCAGGCGCTGGCGCATGCCGCCGGAAAAGGCGCGGGGCTCGTCGTCGATGCGGTCCTCGTCGATCTCGACGCGCGACAGCCAGTCGACGGCGGTGGCGCGGATCCTGCCGTAGTGACGGTCGCCGACCGCCATCAGCCGCTCACCGACATTGGCGCCCGCCGACACCGTCATGCGCAGGCCGTCGGCGGGGTTCTGATGGACAAAACCCCAGTCGGTGCGCATCAGGAAGCGGCGCTCGGCCTCGCTCATGCGGTAGAGCTCGCGGAACTGGCCGTCGCGCATGCGGTAGCTGGCGGTGCCGGAGCTCGGTAGCAGCCGGGTCGACAGGCAGTTGAGCAGCGTCGTCTTGCCGGAGCCGGATTCGCCGACGACAGCCAGGACTTCGCCCGGCCACAGGTCGAAGGAGACGTTGTCGCAGCCGACGCGCGAACCGTAGAATTTAGAAAGTGCTGCGACACGCAGCAGCGGTTCGTCGGTCATTGCGCCGGCTCCCTTGTTCCCGAGGCAAGATGGCTTTCTGGAGCAAGGTGGCCGCGATGGCCGTCCGCCCGCCGCTTCTCGCAATGGTCCGTGTCGGAGCAGACGAACATGTGACCGCCATGGTCGTCGAGGATGACTTCGTCGAGATAGACGTTCTCGGCCGCGCACAGCGCGCAGGGCTGGTCGAAGGTCTGGACCTCGAACGGATGATCCTCGAAGTCGAGGCTGACCACTTCGGTGAAAGGCGGCACCGCGTAGATTCGCTTTTCGCGGCCGGCGCCAAACAGCTGCAGGGCCGGCGAGCGGTGCATCTTGGGATTGTCGAATTTCGGCGTCGGCGAGGGGTCCATCACATAGCGGCCCTCGACCTTGACCGGATAGGCATAGGTGGTGGCGATGCGGCCGTGCTTGGCTATGTCCTCGTAGAGCTTGACGTGCATGAGGCCATATTCCTCCAGCGCGTGCATTTTGCGCGTTTCGGTCTCGCGCGGCTCGAGGAAGCGCAGGGGTTCGGGGATCGGCACCTGGTAGACCAGCACCTGGGCCGCCGTCAGCGGATGCTCGGGAATGCGGTGACGGGTCTGGATGATGGTGGCGCTGGCAGTGTCGGTCGTCACCGCGACATTGGCGACTTTCTTGAAGAAGGCGCGGATCGACACCGCATTGGTGGTGTCGTCGGCGCCCTGGTCGATGACCTTCAGCACATCGTCCGGGCCGATGATCGAAGCGGTGACCTGGACACCGCCGGTGCCCCAGCCGTAGGGCATCGGCATTTCGCGCGAAGCGAACGGCACCTGGTAGCCGGGAATGGCGATGCCCTTGAGGATCGCCCGGCGGATCATCCTTTTGGTCTGCTCGTCGAGATAGGCGAAGTTGTAGGTGGCGATGTCGGTCATGGCGATCACATCCACATTGTGCTATCGAATTGGCGTCCAGGACGCGGATACAGGGGCGAATTCAGATGAACTCGACCGGATGGATGCATCTCGGAATTCTGTTGGTGGTGTTCGCCGGCGTCGTTCTCTTCTTCCTTCGGCGCATGATTCTGCCCGGCCCCAAAGAAGGCTCTCAAGGTGAGTCCGTGGGCGTCGGCAATGGTGATTACTCCGGGTATGACGGCTATGGCGGTCATTCCCACGATGGTGG
>NZ_RZQP01000413.1:0-2624 GCF_003998165.1 Mesorhizobium sp. M7A.F.Ca.US.007.01.2.1
CTCAATGTGCTGACGGTCGGCCGCCATGGCGACTTCCTCAGGCTGAAACGGGTCGAGCACGAACGCCACCGCCAGCGGGCCGAAGTCGAGGCCGACGGCGTGCTCTACGAGATCGACCTGCCGCTGGCCGGTGATTTCCAGATTTCGAATGCGCTGGTTTCGGCGGGTCTTGCCATTTCCACGGGAACACCTGTCGCCAAGGCCTTAATGGCGTTGGAGAAACTGAAGGGCGCGCCGGGCCGGCTCGACCTCGTCGGCACCACCGGCAATGGCGCGCCGGTCTATGTCGACTATGCCCACAAGCCGGACGCGCTGGAAAACGTGCTGGCTTCGGTGCGGCCGTTCACCACCGGCCGCGTCATCGTCGTGTTCGGCTGCGGCGGCGACCGCGACCGGGGAAAAAGGCCGATCATGGGCGAAATCGCGACGCGGCTTGCCGATGTCGTCATCGTCACCGACGACAATCCGCGCTCCGAAGTGCCGGAAACGATCCGTGCCGCTATTTTGGCCGCTGCTCCAGGTGCCATCGAGATCGGCGACCGGCGCCAGGCGATCCACGAAGCGGTCGCCATGCTGCATGCCGGCGACACGCTGATCGTGGCCGGTAAGGGCCACGAGGAAGGCCAGACGATCGGCTCCGAGACCTTGCATTTCTCCGATCATGAGGAAGTCCGCGCGGCACTCACGGAGCGCGCAGCATGAGCTTGCTGTGGACCTCCGAAGCGCTGGTTGCCGCCATGGACGGGCGGCCGCTCGGGCCGATGCCGGATGGCATTTCAGGCATTTCGATCGACAGCCGCAGCCTGCAGCCGGGCGACGCCTTCTTCGCCATCAAGGGCGAGGCGATGGACGGCCATGACTTCGCAACCGCCGCCATCAAGGCTGGCGCTGGCGTGCTGGTGGTGGCCGAAGGCAAGCTGCCGTCGCTCGGCCGGCTGACAGCGCCGATCATCGTCGTCGAGGACGTGCTGGTCGCGCTGGAAAAGCTTGGAGTTGCATCGCGCGCCCGGTCGAGCGCGAAAATCATCGCTGTGACCGGTTCGGCCGGCAAGACCACCACCAAGGAAGCGCTGCGCCATGTGCTGCAAGCCGTAGGCAAGGTGCATGCCTCGGCGCAGTCCTTCAACAATCACTGGGGCGTGCCGCTGACCTTGGCGCGGATGCCTGATGATTGCGACTATGCCGTGTTTGAAATCGGCATGAACCATCCCGACGAGATCCGTCCGCTGGTCAAGATGGTGAGGCCGCATGTCGCCATCGTCACCATGATCGCGGCGGCGCATCTCGGCTTTTTCCGTAATCTGGACGAGATCGCCAAGGCCAAGGCCGAGATTTTCGAGGGGTTGGAGCCCGAGGGGGCCGCCGTCCTCAACCGCGACGATGCCCGATTCAAGCTGCTCGACAAGATGGCCCATGCCGCCGGTGTCGAGCACGTCTACGGCTTCGGCGAGAATGCGCGCTCTACCTTCAAGCTCACCAAATGCGAACTGCATGCCGATCATTCCGACATCACCGCCAGGATCGGCGGCCACGAAGTGACGGCGCGGATCGGCGCGCCCGGTCGCCATATGGTGCAGAACGTGCTGGCGGTGCTGGGTGCGGCGCATCTGGTCGGCGCCGATCTCGACAAGGTTGCTTCAGCACTGGCCGATCTCTCCGCCGAGCGCGGGCGCGGCAAGCGCCATGTGCTGCGCCATCCCGGTGGTTCGACTTCGAGCCACCCCGGTGGACTGATCACGCTGATCGACGAAAGCTACAACGCCAATCCGGCATCGATGGCTGCTGCGATGGCGTTGCTCAACGCGACGCCGGTGACGGGCGAGGGCCGCCGCATCGCCGTGCTCGGCGACATGCTCGAACTCGGCGACCATTCGACCAAGCTGCATGCGGCCCTTGCCGATCTCATCGTCGGCACGGGCACGCAGACCGTTTTTCTTGGCGGCCCGGAAATGCGGGCGCTGGCCGAAGCGCTGCCGGCTGACATCAAGACGGAATACCGCGCCGGTGTCGAGGAGCTGAAGCCGGTGCTGCTTGCCGCGCTCAAGCCGGGTGACGTGGTGATGATCAAATCGTCGAAGGGCATCGGTTTTGCAAAACTGGTCGATGCGCTGCTGGGCAAGTTCCCGGCTGAATCGACAGCCAGAAAACAGACCTAGGTCGGGGGACGAAAGCGCATGTTCACACTGCTCGTCGATTTTGCGGACAAGGTCTCGGTCTTCAATGTCTTCCGCTACATCACCTTCCGCACCGGTGGCGCGCTGATCACGTCGGCGCTGATCGTCTTCATCTTTGGACCGACCATCATCAATTCGCTGCGGCTGCGGCAAGGCAAGGGCCAGCCGATCCGCGCCGACGGGCCGCAGACACATTTCAAGAAGGCCGGTACGCCGACCATGGGCGGGCTGATGATCCTGTCGGGCATCATCGGCTCGTCGCTTTTGTGGGCGAACCTGTCGAGCATCTATGTCTGGGTGGTGCTGCTGGTGACGCTGGGCTTCGGCTCGATCGGCTTTTACGACGACTATCTGAAGGTCACCAAGCAGTCGCATCTCGGCTTTTCCGGCAAGGCACGGCTGGCGCTGGAATTCGTCATCGCCGGCATCGCCGCCTGGGTGATCATGCAC
>NZ_RZQP01000414.1:0-2595 GCF_003998165.1 Mesorhizobium sp. M7A.F.Ca.US.007.01.2.1
GTCCAAGATGCCCGCAACGGTTGCATTCGCCGACAGGCAGAACTGATCGAGACTGACGGGTGGGCATCTATCTCCCGATCGCGGAAATTTCCGTCAATATCTTCGTCCTGCTGGCGATGGGCGCGGCGGTGGGTTTCCTGTCGGGCATGTTCGGCGTCGGCGGCGGCTTCCTCATCACGCCGCTGTTGATCTTCTACAACATCCCTCCGGCGATCGCTGTCGCCACTGGCGCCAACCAGGTCATCGCCTCCTCCGTCTCCGGCGTCCTTTCGCACATGAAGCGCGGTACGCTCGACCTCAAGCTCGGCGGGGTGTTGCTGGCCGGCGGCATTGTCGGTTCCACCGGCGGCATCTACGTCTTCGCCTTCCTGCGCAGGCTCGGCCAGCTCGACCTGTTCATCTCGCTGCTCTACGTCGTGCTGCTCGGCACCGTCGGCGGGCTGATGCTGGTCGAAAGCGTCAATGCGCTGCGCGCGACGCGCAGCGGTGCGGCGCCGGTGCTGAAGAAATCCGGCCAGCACAACTGGATCCACCGCTTGCCGCTGAAGATGCGCTTCAGGGCGTCAAAACTGTTCGTCAGCGTCATCCCCGTCCTTGGGCTTGGCGCCGGCATCGGCTTCCTGTCGTCGATCATGGGCGTCGGCGGCGGCTTCATCATGGTGCCGGCACTGATCTATCTGCTGAAAGTGCCGACCAATGTCGTCATCGGCACCTCGCTGTTCCAGATCATCTTCACCTCCGCCTATACGACGCTGGTCCACGCCACCACCAACCAGACAGTCGATGTCGTGCTGGCCTTCCTGCTGATGGCGGGCGGCGTCGCCGGCGCGCAGTACGGCGCCAAGGCCGGCCAGAGGCTGCGCGGCGAGCAGCTCAGGGCCTTGCTGGCACTGCTGGTGCTGGCGGTGGCGATACGATTGGCGATCGATCTTTTCGTCACCCCGCCCAACCTCTATTCGCTGTCTGCCGCGGGCCTCAACTGATGAAGGCTCGCAGCACATTCGCAACCGCCATTGTCCTGTCGCTGGTTGCGGCCGCCGTGCCGGCGAAGGCACAGGTCCCGCTGACCGAAGGCATCCAGATCGGTCTCTCCACCGACAACGTCTCGATCACCGCCGGTTTTTCCGGGGCCGATCTGACCATCTTCGGTTCGCTGGAGAACCCGGATCCACTCGTCGCGCGCCAGGGCCGCTACGACGTCATCGTCGTGCTCGAAGGTCCGCCCAAACCGGTGGTGGTGCGCCGCAAGGACAGGGTGCTCGGCGTCTGGGTCAATCTGGACTCTGAGACCTTCGAAAACGTGCCGGTCTCCTATTCGGTGGCGACGACGCGGCCGCTGCAGGACATCACCGAACCCAACAGCTACAAGCAGCTGTCGCTCGGCGCCTCCAACCTCTACATGCAGCCCGCCGATGCCGGCGACAGCCCGGCGACGATCGAGGAGTTTACGGCGGCACTGCGGGAGCGCAAGTCGGCGACCGGGCTCTACAGCGAGAATGTCGGCGGCGTGCAATTCCTGTCGCAGAACCTTTTCCGCGCCACAGTGAGGCTGGCGCCAAATGTGCCGGTTGGAACCCACAAAGCCCGCGCGTTCCTGTTCAAGAGCGGTCTGTTCATCAAGGAAAGCTCGGCCCAGCTCGAAATCCGCAAATCCGGTTTCGAGCAGTCGATCTTCCGTGTCGCGCACAATTATTCCTTCCTCTACGGCGTCTTCGCGATATCGCTGGCCATGCTGACCGGCTGGCTCGGAAGGCTGATCTTCCGGCGAGATTAGGATTTTCCCCGAAAAGTGGTTTCCCTTTGCCGAGGCATGCGGTAGACCGCGCTCCCCAGCCAAATGGCAGACACAAACAATTCGGTTCGGCAGAGCAGCCCGTCCCCGGACAGCGCGCGATTTCTCATGGCGCCTGTCGGCTCGCCGACGACAAATGCAGGAACTTGTCATGCGACCAGCCTTCGGCGGCATCGACTTCGGCACTTCGAACTCCACCGTGGGCGTGGTCCGCAACGGGCAGCCGCGCCTCGTCGCGCTGGAGAACGGCCAGGTCACGCTGCCCAGTGCCGTGTTCTTCAACTTCGAGGACAACCGCACCTGCTTTGGCCGCCAGGCCATCGCCAATTACACCGACAGCATCGAAGGCCGGCTGATGCGTTCGCTGAAGAGCGTGCTCGGCAGTTCGCTGGCCCATGAAAAGACCCGCATCAAATCGCGGTCGATCGGCTTCATGGAGATCGTCGGCATGTTCCTTGGCCATCTCAAGAAGAGGCTGGAAGCCGATGCCGGCGATACGGTCGAGACCGTCGTTCTTGGCCGGCCGGTGCAATTCGTCGATGACGATGCCGAGGCCGACGCGAAGGCGCAAAGCGAACTCGAGAACGCCGCGCGTGCCCAGGGCTTCAAGCACATCGCTTTCCAGTTCGAGCCGATCGCGGCGGCGCTCGACTACGAGCAGAAGGTGACACGCGAGGAACTGGCGCTGATCATCGATATGGGCGGCGGCACGTCGGACTTCTCGATCGTGCGCGTCTCGCCGCAGCGCTCCCGTTTGCTCGACCGCAAGGACGACATCCTGGCCAGCCGGGGCGTTCATATCG
>NZ_RZQP01000415.1:0-2537 GCF_003998165.1 Mesorhizobium sp. M7A.F.Ca.US.007.01.2.1
CGATGTGCTGCTTATATTCGGCCCAGGTCGTTGCGGCGATGGTGCGAAGTTCGCCCCGTGCCAGCGCCGGCTTCAAGAGATTGGCGGCATCACCGGTTCCGGCAGCACCGCCGGCGCCAATCAAGGTGTGGGCCTCGTCGATGAACAGGATGACCGGCGTTTCGGACGATTGAACCTCGTCGATCACAGCCTTCAGCCGTTTTTCGAATTCGCCCTTCACGCTGGCGCCCGCCTGCATCAATCCGACATCGAGCATGCGCACGCTGACGCCTTGCAGCGTGGGCGGCACATCGCCCTGAGCGATACGCAAGGCAAAGCCCTCAACGACCGCCGTCTTGCCGACCCCGGCCTCGCCGGTCAGGATCGGGTTGTTTTGCCGACGCCGCATCAGGATGTCGACTATCTGCCGGATCTCCGGATCGCGGCCGACGACCGGATCGATCTTGCCCTCGCGGGCGCGTTGGGTCAGATCGGTGGCGAATTTCGCCAAGGCCGAATCTCCGCCCATGGTCCGCTTCGGCGTTTCAGCCGCGGGAACCGCGATGGCTGCGCCGCCTTCGAGCGAACCTTCCACGACATCGGCGAACCGCGCGACAACCGCATCGGCGTCGATCTTGTCGAACTCGCCGCTGATCTTCGACAGCAGGCCTTCCAGAACCGGGGTTTTCAGGCAGGAAAGCAGAATATGGGCGCTGCGGACTTCCTCGACGCCGAACTCCAGCGTCGCGAGGTTCCAGGCTTCCTGGATTGCATGGAAGATATGATCGGAGAATTCCTCGATCGAGGTTGCGCCATAGGGCAACTTGTCGACGGCACGGGTCATATCTGCCGTGAGCCGGCTGGCATCCAGTCCCGCATCGGCGATTATCATTTGCACATCGGAGCGGTCGGAAAGCACCAGCTGCTCGATGAAGTGAACGAGTTCGACGTAAGGATTGCCGCGCAGCTTGGCGCTATCGGCCGCGGCCTTGAAGGCGCGCACCCCGACAGGATCAAGCTTGCCGACCAGTTCCTTACGCTTGAAGCTCTGCGACGACCGGCGCTGTTCCATCGAACGTGCTCCTGCAATCTGCCAGCCGATAAACTGCCACAGATGCCGCCACTTGACAAAGTGCGTTGTGGACGAGGCCTCAATGCCTGGTTCAGCCAGCTTCCTCGTATTGTGGAAGTCTTGCACCACCGGCTGCAAACAACAGCGGAATTGCGCGCCCTGCGCGATGCATTTCTCATACGGATTGACAATTGCGCCACGGAGTTCGGTACTCGGCGGTGTTCAGCTTCTGTTAATTTTGGAGCACTCGTTGAATTGTGGTAAAGTGCACCGGTGTGATAACGTAGGGTCACATAAGGTTTGAGGGCCTTCGCTGGGGGTTGGTGTGATTGATCTCGCACTCTGGCTTTCTTCGCTAGACGGTGAGAATCCGTCCGGGGAAGATTTGCGCAACGACCCGGCTTTCCATGAGTTGGAGCGCCTGACCGAAGCCCAACTCAAGGTCGTCCACGACGGCAACAATAAGGCCGGCTCGCAAAGCACGATTCCAGTCGACTGGCCCGCTGTGCTCGCAAAGGCGGAGGAATTGCGCGCGCATGGCAGGGACTTGCGCCTGCTTGTCATCGTCACGCGCGCGCTGGCCAATGAAGACGGGCTGGCCGGATTGGCGCAAGGTCTGACGCTGATCGCGCAGACCTTCGATCAGCATTGGGACACCATGCATCCGGCTATGCGGCCCAACGCTTCGCCGCGCGATGCCGCCTTGCGCCGTATCAACGCGCTGATCGACCTGCAGAATGGTCAGGACGGGTTGTTGGCGAATCTGCGGCAAATGACGTTCTTCGCGCCGCGCGCAATCGGCCCGGTTCAGGGCAAGGACCTGGAGAAGGGTGCGCTCGACGATCGCGTCATGCTCCAGGAAGCCGCCTCGGGGCTGAATGCGGCGGAAAAAGCGCAGCTGGTCAGTGCGCACGGACAACTCTTGAATCGGGTGCGTGCCGCATGTGCGGCACAGATCGATCAGGCCAATGCGGAGATGGTCCAGCTCATCGCCGACGCCCGGGCGACGATCACGGCACTGGATGCGCTCGAGACTGCGCTCAACGCTCGTCTCGAGGGCAGCGGCACTCCCGTTCCGGACTTAAAACGGTTCCTGCAGCGTTTGCTGACGACACTTGAACGGAATTCAGCGGCCGGCGCGGTGACGAATGGCGCAGCCACGCAGGCGGTGCCGACGGAACTGGCAACGCCTGCTCGAAACGGTCATGGAGCCGATGCTATGGCAAGTATGGCAAGCTATGCGGACTCGAGCACGGGACTCCCCGACCGGATCTCCTCGCGCGACGACGTGGTGAAATGCCTCGACCTGGTCGTCGCCTTCTATGACCGTACCGAACCGTCGAGCCCAATTCCGCACCTGGCTCGGCGGGTCCGTCGGATGGTGCACATGGATTTCGTTGAACTGATGGAAGATCTCGCCCCTTCGGGGCTGAAGGAGTTCAGGCTGCTGGCCGGCGTTCCCGATGCCAAGAAGACGGCTCAGAAG
>NZ_RZQP01000416.1:0-2502 GCF_003998165.1 Mesorhizobium sp. M7A.F.Ca.US.007.01.2.1
GTCCGAGGGGTTGTCCGACACCGGCGAACGTTTGTCGGCAGCGGACGGCGAGCGCATCGTTCGCCTCGTTGCTCATCATGTCGGTGCCGAAGTCCATGCCGGCGCCCCACGCGTCTCGGCCGAGCTGCCCGAGACAGGGGAGCGGTTCGAGGGGCTTCTTCCTCCCGTCGTCGCGGCGCCCGCCTTCGCGATCCGCAAGCCCGCCGTCGCCATCTTCACCCTCGAAGATTATGTCACGACCGGAATCATGTCGGCGCAGCAGGCGGACGCGCTGCGCCAGGGCGTTGCCAACCGCGCGAACATCCTCGTTGCAGGCGGCACATCCACGGGCAAGACCACGCTGATCAACGCGCTACTGGCCGAAGTGGCCAAGACCGCTGATCGCGTGGTCATCATCGAGGATACGCGCGAACTGCAATGCGCAGCACCCAATCTCGTGGCAATGCGCACGAAAGACGGCGTGGCGTCTCTATGTGATCTTGTTCGCTCATCGCTGCGCCTGCGCCCCGACCGCATTCCGGTCGGCGAGGTGCGCGGGGCCGAGGCGCTCGAACTGCTCAAGGCTTGGGGCACCGGCCACCCCGGCGGCATCGGCACGATCCACGCCGGCAGCGCCATTGGCGCGCTGCGACGGATGGAACAGCTCATCCAGGAAGCCGTCGTCACCGTTCCACGCGCGCTCATCGCCGAAACGATCGACCTGATTGCCGTCCTTTCCGGCCGCGGCTCCGCGCGCCGGCTGTCCGAACTCGCCCGTGTCGACGGCCTTCGCCCGGACGGTGATTACCGGGTCGCGCCAGCCGTCCTCGATGGCGACGACAGCCCGACCTTGCTCATCCAAAGCCCTGAAGGAGAAAATCCGTGATCCAACGCCTGCGCCTCGCGCGCCATCGTCTCGCCATGACAGTTTCGGTTCCCACGCTCATCCTGGTGATGGTCGCGCCCGCTTATGCCTCCGGCTCGTCGATGCCGTGGGAACAACCGCTGCAACAGATACTCCAGTCGATCGAAGGCCCAGTCGCCAAGATCATGGCGGTGATCATCATCATCGTCACCGGCCTGACGCTCGCCTTCGGCGACACGTCGGGCGGCTTTCGCCGGCTCATCCAGATCGTGTTCGGCCTGTCCATCGCCTTCGCGGCGTCGAGCTTCTTCCTGTCGTTCTTCTCGTTCGGCGGCGGAGCGCTGATCTGATGGCGGGGTCGGTCGAACAGAGCGTGTCAATGCCGGACTACGCAGTGCCGGGTTATGCGGTCCTCGTGCACCGGGCGCTGACCGAGCCGATCCTGCTCGGCGGCGCCCCGCGCGCCATTGCCATCATGAACGGGACGCTCGCCGGCGCCGTGGGGCTGGGGCTGCGTCTCTGGCTCGTCGGCATCGCGATCTGGGCGATCGGCCATGTAGCCGCTGTCTGGGCCGCTAAGCGCGATCCGCTCTTCGTCGACGTCGTTCGCCGGCATCTGCGCATCCCGACGCATCTCACGGTCTGAGAGGTCGCGCCGATGATGAACCTTGCCGAATATCGCAATCGTAGCAGCCGGCTCGCCGACTTCCTGCCCTGG
Organism: Mesorhizobium sp. M7A.F.Ca.US.007.01.2.1; assembly: GCF_003998165.1. Lineage (NCBI taxonomy): Bacteria > Pseudomonadati > Pseudomonadota > Alphaproteobacteria > Hyphomicrobiales > Phyllobacteriaceae > Mesorhizobium > Mesorhizobium sp. M7A.F.Ca.US.007.01.2.1. The sequence continues at coordinate 1,563 of NZ_RZQP01000416.1, forward strand.
GTGGCGTTGGTCGGCGCCGGCGTCGTCCTCAACAAGGACGGCAGCTTCCAGCGCACCGCTCGCTTTCGCGGACCCGATCTCGACAGCGCCGTGCCGGCCGAACTGGTCGCCGTCGCCGGCCGGCTCAACAATGCCCTCCGCCGTCTCGGCTCCGGTTGGGCGATCTTCGTGGAGGCGCAGCGCCATGCCTCGACCCGATATCCCGACAGCCACTTTCCAGATGCGGCCTCCACACTGGTCGATGCGGAGCGAAAGGCGGGCTTCGAGGAGGCCGGTGCGCATTTCGAGTCCAGCTACTTCCTGACGCTCACCTATCTTGCGCCCGCCGAAGATACCGCGCGAGCGGAAAGCTGGCTCTACGAAGGCCGCGAGAGGAAAGGCTTCGACCCCAACGCGGTACTGACCGGGTTCGCCGATCGCAGCGACCGCGTCCTGCGCCTTATCGAAGCCTTCATGCCGGAGTGCAGTTGGCTCGATGACGCCGAGACGCTGACCTATCTGCACGGCTGCGTCTCGACCAATCGCCACCGTGTCCGCGTTCCCGAAACGCCGATGTATCTGGACGCCATGCTGGCCGACCAGCCGCTGACCGGCGGGCTCGAGCCGCGGCTTGGCCAGTTGCACCTGCGCATTCTCACGGTCACGGGTTTCCCGACCGCGACCACGCCGGGTCTGCTCGACGAACTGAACCGGCTGGCCTTTCCGTACCGCTGGTCGACACGCGCGATCCTGCTCGACAAGACCGATGCGACCAGGCTGCTGACAAGGATCCGCCGTCAATGGTTCGCCAAGCGCAAATCGGTCGCCGCGATCCTTAAGGAAGTGATGACCAACGAGGCGTCCGTCCTCGTGGACACCGACGCCGCAAACAAGGCCGCCGACGCCGACATGGCGCTGCAGGAGCTCGGCGCCGACTATGCCGGCATGGCCTATGTCACCG
>NZ_RZQP01000417.1:0-2467 GCF_003998165.1 Mesorhizobium sp. M7A.F.Ca.US.007.01.2.1
GGGTAAAGCGCGCGTGCGCTTTGCGCTATGATTTTCGCACCGAAACGCACAGCCTGTCGTGCAGATATAATGAATGATAATGTTGCATTATCGTTCGTTACAAGCCATGCTAGCAGAATGGCCCCTATCGTCGACCTGAGCCGCGAAAATCGTCCTGAGGAGAGCAAAGCGCCGTCCCACAGCACGACCGCGATCGCCAGCACCTCCCCTCCCTCGCCTCCAGCTGACGACTTGCCTGATATTGTCGATATCGTCATGGAAATGGCGCAGGCACCCTGCGAGCCGCAAAACGCCCCTCCCCTGCCGGCGCACCTGGAAGGGCTCGCCGGGCGCGCGCGCGATTACGTCGAGGCAGCAAGCTCGGCGAACACCCGGCGCGCCTACGCCGCCGATTGGAAGCATTTTTGCGCCTGGGCGCGCCGCCAGCATCTCGATGTGTTGCCGCCCGACCCGCAGGTCGTTGGCCTTTACATCACGGCCTGCGCGTCCGGTAAGGTGACGGGCGACAAGAAGCCGAACGCCGTCTCGACCATCGAGCGACGTCTCTCCTCGATCACCTGGAATTTTTCTCAGCGTGGCCAGCCATTGGACAGGAAGGACCGGCATATCGCCACTGTGCTGGCCGGCATTCGCAACACTCACGCCTCCCCTCCCCGGCAAAAGGAAGCCATTCTGACTGAAGACCTGATTGCCATGCTCGAGACCCTTGACCGTGGAACGTTGCGCGGCCTGCGCGACCGCGCCATGCTCCTGTTGGGTTTCGCCGGCGGCCTGCGGCGTTCTGAAATCGTTGGCCTGGACGTTGCCAGGGACCAAACCCAGGACGGCCGCGGCTGGATCGAGGTTTTGGACAAAGGCGTTCTCGTCGCATTGCGCGGAAAGACCGGCTGGCGCGAGGTCGAGATCGGCCGTGGCTCGTCCGATGCCACATGCCCGGTTGTGGCGGTGCAAACCTGGCTGAAACTGGCGAGGGTCGGCCATGGGCCGTTGTTTCGACGCGTCACCGGAAACGGCAAAGCAGTTGCAGCCGAGCGGCTCAACGACCAGGAAGTGGCGCGGCTGGTCAAACGCACCGCCCTCGCAGCCGGGGTTCGTGGCGACCTGTCCGAAGGCGATCGTGCAGAGAAATTTTCCGGTCATTCCTTGCGCGCCGGTCTTGCCTCATCGGCTGAGGTCGACGAGCGTTACGTTCAAAAGCAGCTTGGCCATACGTCGGCCAAAATGCCCCGCCGCTACCAGCGGCGCAGGGACCGGTTTCGCGTCAATCTCACCAGGGCCAGTGGACTGTAGGCCCCCTCCCCTGGCGGATCGGTCTATCGCCAAGACAGCTGATCCCTCGGCAGCCGACCACTGGGGTCGAATACAGCCACCTTGTGCGGGAGATCGGGGCCCCAGTTCCAAAGGACCAGATTGCGATCCTCCATCTCGGCCCCCGGCGCGAAGCTCGGAACCACGATGCCGGCAACATTTCGGGGTTGCAACCGCTCATAGATGGACCAGGACGCTGGACGTTCTCCGTTGCTGAGAGCCGTCGCCCAGGCACAGGCCATCTCTTCGAGCGTCACAGAAAACTCTCCTCTCCGCTCTTCCGTTGTCAGATCCGCGATGTCGTCACAATCGATCTCATAGGAGCAAAGCACGCAGGGATCGATCCGCTGTGCGAAGCCCTGGTTGGCTTCCTTGATCGCTGTCATGATGGTCAGCGCCAGATAGAGCGCCGGCACGCCTTTGGGATTGAATCGAGCCCCTCGGATCGCCGCTCCTTCGCCGGAAGTCGGCTTGAATGCCCAACGTGGATCATGTGCGCGGTAGCAGGTTCCGACGAACCTCACGCAAACCCGCCAACGGCCATGTGATCGAGATAATCACGGACCGCTGCTGCCTTGCCGTCCTTCACCAGCGCCTCAGCGGTGCGTCCCCCAAATGCCGGAAGCGGCTGAGCCCGATACCAGGCCATCGCCTGCTCCTTGCCACCCGCCCATTCCGTCACTCGGCTGATGATCTCGAGCATTTCTCGCAGACGCCCCTGGGTCTTTACCGTGGCGCTACGCTCTGACCGATAAAGCGTCTCGCGTGCAAGACCTGCAGTCTGGGCCAACTGGCCTTTGGACATGCCAAAACCGTCCGCGACCTGCCCAATCGCAATCTTCCCATTCCGGTCCATGTAGGACAAGATGAGAGGTCCATTCTGCTCGGCTATCTTGAGTGCCTGGCCCATGGTGTTCATCCTACCATATCGGGAGTCATATTTCGTGTGCAGAAGATATGGCACTTGTAGACTGTTTTCAAGAACGAACCCGTTCAGTGGCCGCGCCGCAAACCCCGCCGACAGGTGGGAATGTGCCAGGCCACCTCAACAGCACCGGTCACATCCTTACGCCGCTGCCCCGCGATATCTTGCCGCTCATCCGGTCATCCGTGCTGACGCGCCATTGGCTTTCAGCGCCGCCATGAGCATAGGTCCAAC
>NZ_RZQP01000418.1:0-2467 GCF_003998165.1 Mesorhizobium sp. M7A.F.Ca.US.007.01.2.1
AACCCGCGATTCCATCCTTGGCGCGGCGCGCGAAGCGGCCGAGAACGCAGTGCAATCGCTGGCCGGTTCGAGCGCCAATGCGACCGCGGTTTCCGGCCTCGCCCAGGATTTGAAGACGCTTGAAACACTGACGCGGCGCTCCGACGAACGCAATTCGAGAACGTTCGAGGCCATCCACGATACGTTGCTCAAGATCGTCGACCGGCTGGGTTCGCTCGAACCCGGCGAGCCGGTCGAGGCGATGAGCGAATTGCTGGATGCGGCACCGGCCGAGCCGAGCAACTGGCGCGGCGTGCGCCGACCCAAAATGGCCGTCGACGCGCCGTCGATGGATATCGATCAGCCCCTGCCATTGACTGGGGACATGGCAGATCTCGATGGCCGTGCCGCCGCCATCCTGCGCAATGAGCCGGGTGCACGCGGCGACCTGGGTATGCGTAGCGACCTGGGTATTGGCATTGGCACGCGCACGCCGGCCGAGGCTGCCGCGGCGGCGGCCATGGCCGCGCTCGGTTCGGACACGATCGCCGAGAAAGGCGGACAGGCCGGCGGCCGCAAATCGTTGTTCGGCGGGCTGGCCCGCGCCTTCAAGGGCAAGAAGGAGGCGGATATCCCGCCACTGGCCGGCTCAGCGCCGAGTGCCCCAATACCGAGCGTCGATCTCGACGAGCCGCTCGATCCGAAAATGGCCAACCGGCCGCTGGAGCCCGGCTCCGGCGCACCTGACCTCAATGCCATCATGAAGCGCGTGCGTGACGAGCGCGGCCAGCCGGCCAAGCCCAGCGACACCGATGCCGCGAAATCGGATTTCATCGCCGCTGCCCGGCGCGCGGCGCAGGCCGCGGCCGCCGAGGCCGATGCGCTGAAGCGCCAGTCGACGGTGACCGGACCGGTGAAGGCACTGCGGATCGGCGACCTGCTCAAGGCACGGCGCAAGCCGATCCTGATGGGGACAACCGCGATCCTGCTGGCGCTGGGCGCCCTGCAACTGGGCAAGGCCTTCTTCGCCGATCCGGCCCAGGTGGCGAGCAACGATGTCGTGCCGATCGTCGCCTCGCAGCCGATGCAAACCGCCTCGCTCGATGCCGCGAGCCGGCCAAAGACGGACGCGCAGCCCGCGGCAGTGGAAAGCGCGCCGGACCATGCCGTCAGACAGGCCGAGCCATCCGCACCGGCAACCAAGGACGACATGGTCGCGCAAAGCATGATTGCCACGCCGCCAGGCGCCGAGCCGTCGATGGGTGCCGCGCCGATCGCAGAACCGGTTCCCGCCCCCGTCGCCTTGGCTACATCGGCCGATGCGAACCCAGCGGTGTCCGAGACGACGACAGCCTCGCCTGCGCCGGCCTCGACCGTTCCGGTCGCCGCCGAACCTGCCGATACCGATACCGACACCGGCATCCACCCTGTGGCGACAGAGCCGACCACCGCCAAGGACACCACGGGCGCGGTTCCGCCGGTGGACGCTTCGCCGGCGACGACGGCAAAATTCGACATTCCCGCTGACGCCGGCCCGGCCGCCTTGCGTGACGCCGCTGCCAGCGGCGACGCCAAGGCGCTGTTCGAAATCGGTTCGCGCTATGCCGAGTCGCGCGGCGTCAAGGAAGACATGGCGGCAGCGGCCAAATGGTACGAGAAATCGGCGGAACTCGGCTTCGCGCCGGCCGAATACCGTATCGGAAATTTCTACGAAAAGGGCATCGGCGTCGCGCGCGACATCAAGAAGGCGAAGACCTGGTACCAGCTTTCCGCGGCACAGGGCAACGCCAGCGGCATGCACAATCTGGCCGTGCTGTTTGCCATGGCGGCTGACGGCGTGACCGACAATGAATCGGCCGCGCACTGGTTCCAGGCGGCGGCCGACGTCGGCGTCAAGGACAGCCAGTTCAATCTCGGCATCCTCGCCGCCAAGGGCGTCGGCATGAAGCAGAACCTCGAGGAGTCCTACAAATGGTTCGCGCTCGTCGCCAAGACCGGCGACAAGGATGCGGCGGCCAAGCGTGACGAGATCGCCAATGCGCTGCGGCCCGAGCAGCTCGAGCGCGCCCGCGCCGCGACCGAGCTGTGGAAGGCCAAGCCGCTGGATGCGGCAGCCAACTCGGCCGACATTCCCGAGTCCTGGCAGGACGGCGCGCCGCAGACGACCGCCAGCATCGACATGAAGAAGGCCGTCCAGAACATCCAGCGCATTCTCAACAAGAACGGCTACGACGCCGGCGGCGCCGACGGCAAGATGGGCCAGAAAACGAAGACCGCGATCATGGCTTTCCAGACCGACAACAAGATGGCGGCGACCGGCGAAGTCGACGAAAACCTGGTGAAGGCACTGCTGGCGCGCAAATAACGGCAGAGGCGTCGCTTCCACGACGCCCTTGCCACACATTCGCCTGTTAACAGATTGAGATGTTTTTTGTTTCGGCGGCGTAGCGCGGTTTGACTTCGCAGCACCTCCGGCGCAAGAACGAAT
>NZ_RZQP01000419.1:0-2425 GCF_003998165.1 Mesorhizobium sp. M7A.F.Ca.US.007.01.2.1
ACCCCGGGCCGGCCCAATCGGCGCCCCCGCCCCCGAACAGCGCCGCAAACAGGGTGGCGGCGACGGTGGAGTTGCCGACGCCGAGATCGCCGAGACACAAAAGATCGGTGCCGCCGGCGATCGCTTCCATGCCGAAGGCCATGGTGGCGGCACAGCCACGCTCGTCAAGCGCGGCCTCTTCGGTGATGTCGGCGGTCGGGATGTGCAGGGCAAGATCGAAAACCTTCAGCCCGAGATCGTAGGCAATGCAGATCTGGTTGATCGCGGCACCTCCGGCGGCGCAAAGTTCGACCGCGGCGGCGGTCGCCGCCACCGGCCGTGGCGAAATGCCGTGGCGCGTGACGCCGTGATTGCCGGCAAAGACCGCCATCAGCGGTCTTGTCACCGCGGGCGGAGCCCGCCCGCTCCAGGTGGCCAGCCAGGCGGCGATGTCTTCGATGCGGCCAAGCGAATTGCCTGGTTTGTCGGCCTTGGCAAACAGCGTGCGCACGCGGGTCTCGGCTGCCGTGTCGGCCGCCGGCAGATTGGCCAACAGGTTGCGAAAATCGTCGAAAGGCAGTGCGCTGGTCATCTTGTTATCGATCATTCCCTGGAGTTGGTAAGCGGCATAGCCGCCTTGCGGGGTTGGCACAACCTCTGGGATGATGGGCCTGTATTTGCCGCAAAGCCGGCCCCGCAGGGCGCAATCGCGAGGGCTTGCATTGGCTTTACCGTTGCACCATGTGGAAGTGGAACAAGGGATTGCGGATGGAAGCCCAAGAGAAAGTCATGACGGCCATCGAATCCCCGTGCATCCTGGTCTGCTCGATCGACATGAAAACCGGCTTCTGTTTCGGGTGCGGCCGCACGCGCGAGGAAATCGGCGCCTGGATCGGGATGACGCCGGAAACGCGCCGCAGCGTCATGGCTGAATTGCCGGCCCGGCTGGAAACGGTCGAGCGCCGGCCGCGCCGGGAAACGCGCCGCACCCGCATGGCGCGCGAACGCAACGCGCTGTCGTGAGGTGCGGATGAGCCGGTTGTTCTGGATATTGATGGCCGCGATCGGGGTGGGAGCAGTCCTGCTCATGCTCAACGATTCCGCCGGCAGCACCCTCGGCGTGGAGAACAACGATTTCAGCCGGCTGATCTGGCTCGGCGCCTTTGGCGCCCTTATCGGCGCCGGCCTGCTTCGCTCGGGCCGACCCCTGGGCGCCATGGCCCGCAACTTAGGCGCCTGGGCGGCCATCGCGCTCGCGCTGATCGCCGGTTACCAGTATCGCTACGAACTGCAGGATGTCGCCAGCCGGGTGACCGCGGGCCTTGTTCCCGGCAGTCCGCTTGCGCTTGGCGTCGAGGACGGCCACGCCACGGTGACGCTCGACAAGGCGGACAACGGCCATTTCGAAGCGCGCATCCTGATCAACGGCAACCCGGTCCGGGCCGTGGTGGATACCGGCGCGACCAGCACCGTGCTGACGTCCGAAGACGCACAAGCCGCCGGATTCAATCCAGCGGCGCTCAACTACACCATACCGGTTTCGACCGCCAACGGCATGGCACGCGCCGCGGCCGTGAAAACCGATCAGATTGCGATCGGCGGCATCACGCGCAGGGATATGTCGGTGATGATCGCCGCACCCGGCATGCTCAGCCAGAGCCTGCTCGGCATGAACTTCATCGGTTCATTGTCGGGTTTTGACGTGCGCGGCGACCGCATGATCCTCAGGGACTGATCCCCGAATCTCAAGCCGCTTCGGCTGCCGCTCCGCCGAGCTCGACGGCCGCGAAAGCCGCCTTCAGCACGTCCGGGCCGGCGCCGGGTTTTGTCGCGTCGGTGGACAGTATCTGCCGGTAGCGGCGCGCGCCGGGCAAGCCATGGAACAGTCCGACCATGTGGCGGGTGACATGTCCAAGCCGCCCACCCTGCTCGGTATGACGTGCCGCATAGTCCGCCATCGTATCGATCAGCGCGGCGAAATCGAACGGCTCGGACTGGACGCCGTAGAAAGCGGCATCGACGCCAGCCAGAATGCCGGGCGTGTGGTAAGCGGCGCGGCCAAGCATGGCGCCATCGACATGGTCCAGATGCGCCAACGCCTCTTCGATCGTCTGAATGCCGCCATTGATGCCAATGAATTCGTTAGGTTTTCTAGCCTTCAGCCGATAAACTCTGTTGTAGTCGAGCGGCGGGATGTCACGGTTTTCCTTGGGGCTCAGCCCTTCCAGCCACGCCTTGCGCGCATGTACCCACAATGCGTCGGCGCCGGCGTCGAAAACCCCATCCGCCAACGCATCGAGGGCCGGCTCCGGATCCTGTTCGTCGACGCCGATGCGGCATTTGACGGTCACGGGAATTGTCACCGCCGCCTTCATCGCCGCGACACAGCCGGCAACGAGGTCCGGCACCTTCATCAGGCAGGCGCCGAACGTGCCCGACTGGACGC
>NZ_RZQP01000041.1:0-36312 GCF_003998165.1 Mesorhizobium sp. M7A.F.Ca.US.007.01.2.1
ATCCAACCCGGCGACGCGGCTCTGCCGGAAGGCGTGAAGAGCCTTGCCAGCGTGGTCCACGCGCCGGCACAGCTCGCCCGCCGTCTGGCGCAGATCGGTATCGTCGATGCCGCCGGTGATGGCCGCCGGTTGCAGCCGCTGCTTGCTCCCGGCCAGCGGCTGGTCAGCCGCGAGGGCGCGCTGTGGCGCTGGGACGGCTTTACCGCCAGTGCCGACGCGCCGACCGCCGCGGCGCAACGGCTGGCGCAGAAGAACCGGCTGGCTGAGCTCGATGCCGAGGCGATACAGGCGACGCTCGTCCTGCGCCAGGCCGAGGAGGCGCTGGGAGAGGCCGAACAGGCGCTCCGCCTGGCAAGCGAGGCCGAGCGCAACACGCGCCAGGCCGGGCGTGACGCACAGCATCGGCTGGACGCCGCCCGCAATGCACTGGCTGAGGCCGAGAGGGCCGGCGGCGAATTGCAGAGCCGGCGCGCAGCACTCGATGAAGCGCGCGCCCGCATCGTCGACAGCCATGAGGAGATTTCGGCCGCCTTCGCCGAGGCGGAAATGCTGCTGCAGGACGCGCCCGATCTTGGCGATCTGCAATTGCAGCTCGAACAGTCCTCGGCCAATGTCGCGCGCGACCGCGCCGCGCTTGCCGATGCGCGTGCGGTGCATGAGGGGCTGCGCCGCGAAGCCGAGGCGCGCGCGCGCCGGCTCGATGCCATTGGCGCCGAGCGCAGCAATTGGCTGGAGCGGGCCGAAAACGCCTCGACGCAGATCGCCTCGCTCGGTGAACGCAAGGCCGAGGCCGAGGCCGAACGCGAGCGGCTGGCCGATGCTCCCGATGAAATCGACGCCAAGCGGCGCGCGCTGCTGTCGCAACTCACCGAGGCCGAAACCTTGCGCAAGGCGGCGGCCGACCGTCTGCAGGAAGCGGAGAACCGGCAATCCGAACTGGACAAGGCCGCCACCGGCGCCATCCAGTTCCTGGCCGAGGCGCGCGAGACCCGCGTTCGAGCCGAAGAGCGGCTGACCGCGGCCGACGAACGCCGGCTGGAGGTCGAGGCGCGCATCCAGGAAACGCTGAACACACCGCCGCATCTGGTTATTCGCCATACCGGTCTGGAGGCTGACAGCCCGATGCCTGAGATGCCCGAGATCGAGCGTCAGCTGGACCGGCTGAAGATCGAGCGCGAACGGCTCGGCGCCGTCAATCTTCGCGCAGAGGAAGAGCAGAAGGAGCTTTCCGACCGGCTGGAGGCGATCGTGTCGGAGCGCGAGGACATCATCGAGGCGATCCGCAAGCTCAGGCAGGCGATCCAGAGCCTCAACCGCGAAGGCCGCGAGCGGCTGCTTGCCGCCTTCGATGTCGTCAACGGCCATTTCCAGCGGCTGTTCTCGCATCTGTTCGGCGGCGGCACGGCGGAATTGCAGCTGATCGAATCCGACGATCCGCTCGAGGCCGGCCTCGAAATCCTCGCCCGCCCGCCCGGCAAGAAGCCGCAGACCATGACGCTGCTGTCGGGCGGCGAGCAGGCGTTGACGGCGATGTCGCTGATCTTCGCGGTGTTCCTGACCAATCCGGCGCCGATCTGCGTGCTCGACGAAGTCGACGCCCCGCTCGACGACCACAATGTCGAGCGCTTCTGCAACCTGATGGACGAAATGGCCGCCACCACCGAGACGCGCTTCGTCATCATCACCCACAATCCCATCACCATGGCGCGCATGAACCGGCTGTTCGGCGTCACCATGGCCGAACAGGGCGTCAGCCAATTGGTGTCGGTCGACCTGCAGGCGGCCGAGGCCATGCGCGAGGCAAGCTGACCCAGGTCGCGCTGGCTGGAATGGGCCGCACCGGAGCAATTTCAGGAAAAGGGTGCAAGCGGTTCTCGCTCGGCAAAAAATGTCAGGGCCGCGGACTGCGCCTGTGCGAATGATGTTTGGCCGGGGACCAGACGAAATAGAGCGAGCCCAGTTTCAGCACAGGCACCCTGCGATCCCGCTCGCGATCACGCAGTTCCCGGTAGGTCTTCACCTTCAGTGTGCCCCCCGGCAATCTGATTCGCAAAGCCATGATGCATAGAGCTTACGTGCTTTCTCCAGACGATGGAAGATTCATTTCAAGTTCCTCATCAGTATTCGAGCTCCTGGAGGGGCGATCAGGAATTGTACTGGGCCACCAGATGACGAAATATTTGCCAAACTGCCAGACCGGGACTTCGCCCTTGTGCTCTCGCCGCCGCAACTCATGACGTTGCTTGACCTTCAATACACCGCCCGGAAGCCTGATCTTGATCGTCATCGTCCCTCAATACTGATGGCGCACTTCCTGGGTGCCGCGCCCAAAATATCTGTCCGGCCAAGTTAGAAAAATCGCTCACTCTCGGATCGGATCGTTGCAATCCGATTTCGCTGAGTCAATGGAGCCGAGGGCGAACTCCTGTGGCTATCGGCGCCGTGCAGATAAGGCTTGAGAGCGGGCTCAACCTCTGCGCCGCAAGATCCAGTTCACACAGATCACGGCCACGAGGCCACATGCGATGCCGGCGCAATCGGCAAACCAGTCGAACACATCCAGATCGCGCCGTATCAGCGCCGTGCCCTGCAGGACCTCGATCGCCGCTCCAATCATGGCCAGGAAGACGATTAGTCTTGTTTTTCGATCGGGCCAGCCGAGCCCTCCAAGGAAAGTCATGACGGCAAAGGCGCTGGCGTGGTTCAGCTTGTCGGAACGGAAACCGATATCGATCCCGTACTCTTCGAGTCGGGGTATAGGCAGCAGTGCAAGGGCAAGAACAGCGGCAAGCGTGGCGAAAAAGGCGATCCGTTCGACGGCTGGATAAAATCTCATTCTGTTCCAATCTTTGCCTGGCCGCCGGGAAAGTCGAATCCGGCTCGGTATTGGCAGTTCAGGCTAAACTCGGATCGACGGCGTTGTTCTTCTAAAGCCGCAATTTTTGCTTGAGCTTTTTCAGCCAGGTCTGTTCCGCCTCATCCTGATTTTGATGCGCCGGGACGTAGCGCGGCCGTATCTTTTTTCCTTTGATGTAGAATGGCTTTTCGACTTCTCCAACCAGATTGACGAAAAGCCGGGATTTGTTGGTGGGTTGGCGGACTGTGACGCCGTGGACCGATTCAATCGAGTTGATGAACAATACAAGAATGTTCTTGTCGTATTGAACTGTTTCGACGCATTCCAAATGGGTGTCGTCGACATAGGCATCATTGAAGAGTGTCGCTTTGGCTTTCAGTGTGGCGTATTTGGACTGGAAACGACTAATTGTCAGGTCCCCGCCAACGGCATCATAATCTTCCGGCCTCATATAAAACAGGCCAGAAAATAGCTTGTCGCCATTGTCGATGTGGCTTGTCCGCACCGATCCGGCATTGGTCACCGGCGTGTTCCCGCTGAGCATCGCATCCATCAGTATGTCGCGCGTTGCATAGGTGTCACTAAACCTGATGCCCGCTTTCATATTCTTGAGGCGTTCATAATTGGGGTAATAATCAGGGTAAAGCTTGTGAATATCGTCGTAGAACAGGTCGGCGACCTCGCCGAAAAATGCTTGCGATATATGGTAGGCGATAAAATCGCGCCATATTTGCGGCACGGCTTCGTTCGACCGAACGCGGTGGGCCTCATAATCCCACCTGGTGTTGTTGCGGCGTGTATCGATTTCGAGCGTTTCCGGAGCGGGAAACGTGCCGTCCAATTCCTGGTAGAGATCGAGGGGAAGGGCGTCGCGCAGGATGATGTGTGGAAACGGCTCCGATCGAACGTCGGCCTTGGTGGCTCGTTGAAGGACTGAAAGCGGCTTTGACATCGATGGTGTCCCAGATCGAGTTTGTCCGAATTTGGATCAGCGAGGATCGTGTTCAAGCTGTTCGGGTTACCGCCTTTCAACGCATCCCTTTCTGCGTCTCGTTCAAAGATTGGAGCGTTGAAAAGGGCTCCGCATGGGCTTTTACCATTTCGCTCATTAGAATATCCGCGCCAGTCATGAGGGGCACCAGGGTTTCCGCAAAAGTGTATGTTTTGATGCCGTAAAGCCACTTCAGGTAAAGAAGGGCAGCTGACGTGCCGGAGACGCAGCCAACGATGTTCATCCGGGATACGACAAGCTCTATCGGATATATGTGTGGCAGGTTAGCTTCCATGATCCTGGTGTTGGCGTCGGCCGTCACATTGCCAACTGCATCCAGCAATTCGGGGAAAAAGGGCTTGCTTATTCTGGGATGTTCCTTCCAGACGACGTCGTATCCCTTCTCGACGATCTGCTCCGCAATTCGTCTATAGATCGCCGCCTCTTGCGCGTACGACATTATGCGGTTTCGCGACAATGCCTGGCCGAGCAGCAGGATCCGTGGGTTGGCTGACGCACGGCAATGTTCATCGCCGCCGGAAAGCGCATCCCTGCAGGCTTCATCTATTACGTCGCGCATCAGCGAAGCGCCGACCTGAAATCTCGGTACGTTCTCCAGTGCATCGTAAATTGGGATTTCGTGAAGCAAAGAATAAAACTTCGTCACCCGTCTCAGATGGTGTCTTTCTATCCTGTCGGCCGCTTTCCTCAATCGGAACGCCGGTGAAATTGTAGAGAGTCCTGCAATCAAGGCCGCGGTGATGCGTCGTCGAAACCTTGTGCCCGGCGGCCGTGACATGGTTGCCATCTCGAATGGAAGGTATGACGTCAAGCCATCCTCATACAAAACGATCTTGGCTTCTGGGTATGAGTCCAGCAGTATTTTTTCCGACGGCCGGTTAACGAAGCAGGCCCAGATTTCAGCTACGGAACTCGCGTCGAGACCAATTGTGTCTCGGATCAGACGATGGATCCGGAAAATTTGCAGTTGCCCATATTTACGCTCGGACGTCAGAAGGTCGTACGCCCATATGATCCGTCTCCAGGTCCATACTTTAGACGCAAGTTCAGCAAGACCGGTCTTGAAATGCTCGGAAACGCCGGCCGTTTCATAAAGCAGGAGATAGTCCTCATGCTCCTGATCCGCCGGGGAGCTTCCATCCATTGTTGATTGGCGAAGTGAGGCAACCAGACTGAGCAATTGCCAGCTGCCAAAGACGCAGCATATTCGAGCTGGCAATTTAAGATCTCCAGATCGGATGGAAATAACGCTGCATGTTCCGCGATCTCAACCGCAAAATTGCTTCATATCCGACAGGCCGTGTGGCTCTGGGCGTCCCACCCGCTTCGTAATACTGCCTATCGCGTCGGCAGGAAATATCTTTCAGATGGCGGGTCTAACGTCCAAGACAGGCTAGAGTTCCGCACAATAGGCAGGCGAATTCACTTCAACTGAGCGGCAGAGACCTGTCGAGATCCGGCAATAGCACCCGGTGCGGCAGACCGCTCATGCGGTCGTCTTGCTGCTTCGGGTCCCTCTCGGCACCAAGAGCACGAATTCTCCCGGTTCTCGGGAAGGTCGTTGCCCGGGAAAGCGGGTTTCGCTTCCCCCAGTCAAAAGTAAGCTCCAGCCATGAACCGGAGCTAGATGATGACAGAGGCAGAAACCAGAATGTTTCACACACTTGATGTGCCAGCCGGTCCGGTGTGGCGGCCTGCAATCCCGGCCGACCTGACAAGGCAGGGCATGTGTGGGCGCATCTGCGCATCATGCCCGATACAAAGCCCGCACTGCTCCTCGAACGCCCTTGAGGCCGACGCTTCGGCGCAACGTCCCCGGTGAGCAGGCTAGAGCAATTCTAGGAAAAGTGTGAAGCGGTTTTCCGGCCAAAATTGCCTCAAAACAAAGAGTTAGAGCGGCTCGCCGTTTCCGTGAAACGGTGAACTGCTCTGAGGGCGGCGCCGGAAATGCGCCGCCCTGTCGGAGGAGTCGTCCGCGATCAGGCGGCGAGCCAGGCCCGTGTGAAATCCTGCTCATAGGCCTGGTGCATCTGGTAGCCCATCAAGGAAGGTTTCATATGGCAGAACAGCTTTCGCCAGTAAGGCTGAACGATGATGCCGGAATCCTGCAGCATGACCTGCAGTTCCTTCATTACCACACGGCGCTGCTCCGGATCGGCGATGGAATTGGCCTTGTGGACCTTGGCATCGAAGTCTGGATCGGCGAACCCCGTCTCGTTCCATGCCGAACCGGTCTGATAGGCAAGCGCATAGGTCTGGATGCCGAGCGGTCGGGCGTTCCAATTGGTCGTCGCGAAGGGATACTTCGTCCAGTCGTTCCAGAACGCCGATTCCGGGATGACGGTGCGTTTCACCTTGAAGCCGGCGTCGCGCATCTGCTGGGCGACGGCATCGGAGCTTTCCTTGCGGTAGTCGGCTTCGACCGAGATCAGATCGAACTCGAAATCGAGCTGGCCGGCTTCCTCGAGCAATGCCCTGGCCCGGGCCGGATCACGTTTGATCGGCGGCAGGTCGGAGTGTTCGGGATGCATCGGTCCGACATGATCGTTCTGCGCGACGATGCCCATGCCGTCGGCGCCCAGTTGCAGCACCGCTTCGTTGTCGACCGCAAGCTGTATGGCGTTGCGCACGCGCTTGTCGTCATAGGGTTTGGCGTTGACGTTGCAGCGCGAGACCAGGGTGGCGGCGGTGACGATCTCGCTTTTCTTCAGGCCCAGCCTGTCGAGCATGGCGACGTCATAGGACTGCGTCTGGCCGTTCAGGTCGATCTCACCGGATTCGAAGGCGGAGACGGTGGCGGCCGAGTCGGTGCCGTAGTCGGTCCAGTCGATGCCGTCGAGGAACACCTCGCCGCCCCACCACGACCCGTCCGGCCGCTTGCGCACCGAGGCAGCAACGCCGACATCGAGTTTTTTAAGCTCGAACGGACCCGTGGAAACGGGGTTGGCCGACAGTGGCGCTGCCTTCGGATTGAACGTGCGGTGGACGATCAATGCCGGGTAGTCGGTCATCGCAGGGATAATGGTGATGTCGGGCTGCGACAGTTTCAGGACCACGGTGTGGTCGTCGCGAACCTCGATGGCACCAGTGCGCGCCACCTTGGTGTCGGGATCGATCAGGGCGGTCATGCGCCCCGCCATCGAGTTGCCGGCGGCATCCTTCTCACACCAGCGCGTGATGTTGAAGGCGACATCCGCGGCGGTGAAATCGTCGCCGTTCGACCACTTCACCCCTGGGCGCACCTTGAGCACATATTCCGTGGCGTCCGCATTGATCTCCCAGCTCTGCAGCAGCACCGGCTCGAAGGTGAAATCCGGCTTCCAGCGCACCAGCGGTTCGAGAAACTGCATGGCGATGTTGCCCATCTGCGAAACCTTGAACTTGCGCGGGTCTTCCAGCTCCATCACCTGCATGGCAACACGCAGCACGCCGCCCTTTCTGGGTTGGGCGGCTTCCTCGGCCAACGCCGGGACCGGTTGACCGATGAGCCCATAGGCAATCGCCGTGCTGGCGCCGAAGGCGCTGGCCAACGCCAGGAACTCGCGGCGGCCAAGCGCGCCGCTCTTCGCGCCTTTCGCAAATGTGCCGATCGCCGGATGAAGAGGTCTGGATGTCATATCGGTTCTCCCATTGTTGATTTTACGCCCAAATTCGGTGGAATGCCCTTGCCGCGTCGTTGCTGGGCGCTGTTTTCTACAAGACGCAGCCGATGGCGGCGGGGCCGCGACGGCGAGGGGAAGGCAAGATGAATCTTCTGACGGCGATGCGGGTGTTCGATCGGGTCTGCCTGCTGGGCAGCCTGTCGGCGGCGGCGCGCGATCTCAACATGTCGACGACGGCCGTCAGCCGCACCATCAAGGAACTGGAAGACGACCTCGGCGTCCGGCTCATCAATCGCACCACAAGGCGTCTCAGCCTCACAGAGGCGGGCCGCGACTATGCTCCGCGTGCCCGCATCCTGCTCGACGACATTTCCGAACTGCAGGATTCGACGCGCGGCCTGCACAAGGAGACGCGCGGCCTGATCCGGGTTTCCTGCTCCAATGTTCTGGGCCACACGCGCATAACCAAGCTGGTGCCGAAATTCCTCGAAGAGAACCCGCTCACCACGATCGAGTTCGACCTCACCGCGCGTTATGTCGTCGGCATTGTCGAGGAAGGCTACGATGTCGCCATCCGCTTCGGCGGTCAGGCCGATTCCGCCTTGATTGCCCGCCGGCTTGGGGAAGTTCGCAACTATGTCTGCGCCACGCCCGATTATTGGGACACAAACGGCCGCCCGGTCCACCCGGATGAGCTGGCAAGCCATTCCTGCGTGCTGAGCAATTTCGCCAAGCGGCTTGGCACATGGCCTTTCATCGGACCAGACGGCCCTTTCGATGCGGCTGTCGGCGGGCGCATCTCGACCAACAGCGTCGAGGCCGCCTACCAGATGACCACCGCCGGTTTCGGCATCGGCAATCTGCCCAGCCTGCTGGTCGATGCTGCGATCAGCGACGGCCGGCTGGAAGTGCAGCTGGATGAGTTTCGCCCCGGCTCCAGCCCGATCTACGCACTCTATCCGCACCGCACCTATATTGCGGCCAAGGTGCGCGCGTTCGTCGATTTCCTGATCCGCGAACTGTCGGCCGACTTCACCGCCTGAAATGCTGCCCGATTGCCGGCCAACGCCGTCAGGGGCCTGGCGCGAACGCCAGGCCCCTGCTGCCCCCGTCGCCCGACGCGGCAGCGTCATTTCCACCAGGCGGTGGTGTCGTACATCGGTCCCGGCTCCTCGAAGAGCTTTTCGTATTTGCACAGTGCCGGCGTCTTGCCGAGCGGCACCGAAACACCGTCCCTGAACGCCCATTCGCCACGTTGCGTCGTATCCGCCCGCACATAGCTGGACAGTGCAAAGGCGCGGTCGTGCTGTGACCTGTTGGGCGAGGAGCCGTGCACGGTGAGCAGCCCCCATAAAGCAAGATCGCCCGGCTCCAGCACCAGCGGAACGATGGTCGCCGGGTCGATGCCGACCTTGCGCAACTCTTCTTCGGCGGTCAGACCCTTCATCAGCTCGCCGGTTCCCTCGTCCGACAGGCCGAGATAGCCGAGCTTGTGGCTGCCGGGCACGACCTGAAGACAGCCATTGTCCAGCGTCGCCCGATCGACCGCGAGGCCTGTTGTCACGGTGGCGTCGGCGACATTGTCGAAGGCGGCCTGGTTACGGAAGCGCAGATCCTGGTGGAAGCGATAACCCGTGACATTGGCGCCGGGCGGCTTCCAGTGCAGCTGTTGGGCGATCTGTTTTATGTCGCGGCTGATCAGACCCTCGAGCAGCTTCAGATAGTCGGGATTGCGGCGGAATTGCTCGAAATAGGAATTGATCCAGGAAAACCAGTAAGCCTGCAGCACATAGCGTTGGCCAAAGTCCGATTCAGGCAGGATCTGGAAATTCAGGTTGCCGTGCCGGAAAGTGGCGTGATGCTTGAGGCCATCGGCATAGACCGCATCGGTTTCCTTCTTCAGCCGGATCATCTCGTCGCCGTCGACGAATTGTCGAACGACCGCATATCCTTCCTCGCGGTACTGCTCCACCGCTTCGCGTGCCTGCCTGTCCGTCAGCATATCCGTGACAACCCCCGTCTGTGATCTGTGTCGATCGTAACAAACGGGTTGCCGGCGATAAGCCGGGGATTTTGGCATCGACTTTCCCGATTATCGGGAAATTGAGCGGGGCCTCAAAGGTGCATTGGCCGCAACCGGCTGATCAGATACGTGCTGCGCCGGCAGGCCCTAAAAATAGGTTCGCGGCGCGACAAGGTTCTTCTGCTGGCGAACATAAAAACAATAGAAGCCGAACGCCGCGGCAAACCACATGAAGGCCTCACCCATGGCCAGCCGGTTGTTGGAATTGGTAAGGATGCTGAGGGCGAAGAAAACCAGTGTGGAGATGTAACAGGACCATGCGGCCGGAGCGACAAGCTTGGCTCGCATGGCCAGCAGAACCTGCCTGGCCGACCAGGTGTAGAGAAAGGCAAAGAACGCCAGTCCGACCACACCATAGCGCACGGCAATTTCCAGATAACCATTGTGGAAGACGTTTAAGATCATGGGATGATAGGTTCTGTTCTCCCACTCGGTCAGCCAGCTGGAACTGGCTCCGAAGATCGGGTGGCGTTTCCAGATATCGATCGCATCCGCCCACAGCATCAGCCTTTCCTTGGCTGCAAGCGGAACCGCATCGCTCGCGATGGCGCGGTCGAATGCGGGAAGGACGCCATGCCTGAACACATCCGGAACCAGGGTTTTGACGAAGGTCATGGTGTCGCCGGCGGTGGACGAGAAGATGTTGTGTGTTGCGACAATGCCGGCCGCCACGATCGCCAGCACGCCACCCGAAACCAACAGTTCGCGGCGATGGCCTCTCGCCAGGGTCATGACCGTCAACAGGAGCAGCGCAAGCGCAAGCGCAAGCCACACGCCCTTTGACCGCATCTCGATGATATTGACGACGGCAAGCAGCAGGACGGCTGTCGACAGCGCCCAATAAAGGTTCTTGGTTGCTTTCCCGAGGTCCGTTCTCTGGGCCGTGTAAGCCATGAATTGCAGCGTGCAGAGGAAGATGAAACCGGCCGCCACCGACGCGTGGATGGGATTGTTGAAAAGCCACGGGGCCGGTTGGATATCCTGAAACATGTTCGAACAGGCGGTGTCCGCCGCCAGGAAGACAAGACTGAGGATCATGAACCAGAGGACCAGCCGTGCGGGCTGCCTGACAAACAGCAGAAAGGCGAATCCGGTCGTCGCATAGAACAGCGGAAACATGTAAATGCCTTCGGCGCCACCCAACTGGTGGGTGCCGAAATAAACGATCGCCAGTCGGATGAAGACATAGAGCGACCAGCCCAGACACAGGAAGCCGACCCAACCGATCAGTGGTTTGCTGTAGGTCCACAAATCCACCCTGAACCAGCGGATGACCGCGACCAGGGCCAGCGCCAGGCCCGCATAGCGGTAGGTGTCTGCCTCGCGCCACACCGCGGAAACCATGGCGAGAACGGCGAGTGCCGCAAGCAACAGAAGCAAGGTGTGGCGCGGCGCGTTGTCCTTGGCATAGTCCAGGGTATCTCGCGGCAAAGGGGGCCGCAGCAGGACGTGATGCAGGCGGCGCAACTCGTCACCGGCCCGCAACACCCCGGCACGTAGCCGGCTCGGCCCGCCCAACCTTGCGGATTTGTAGCTTCCCGAGGGACCGGCTATGCCGGAGATCTCGCTGCTGGCGGCGAAGCCAAGCACGTTTTGGCGGGCGGAATAGACCTTCAGGCCGGTATCCCAAAAGCGTTCGAGCGCGACATCCCATGGCATTTTCATGACGGCGAGCGCCGACAACAGACCCTGCGCGCCCTCCCGCGTCACCAGATAGGCGGCGGCCGAGCCTTGCGGGCCATGCAGCGCACGACCGATCTCGTCGCCTTCCGCCGTCTCGACGGCGCGCATGAAGAAGCTGATGCGATGGTTGACCAGTTTGATGACGTCGAAATCCGGCACCGCCGCGATGACGGCCTCGATGCGCCGCATGGTGTTTTCGCTGAAGAGGACGTCGTCCTCGACGATCAGGCCATGGGCGCTGCCACCGGCCACGAACGTTTCCAGCGCCTGGATATGGCTGCGGTAACAGGCATATTCGCCGGAAAGGATGTCGCGCCCGCTCAGCTTGCGTGCGGCTGGCAGATCGATCTCCGTCCAGGCCTCTTTGGCAAGCGCACGGCCGTCGACGGCGGCAATGCGCTGCAAGGTCAGGCCTGCCGCTTCGGCGCTGGCGAGCAATTCGCTCCAGCGCTGGGTCTCGCGATCGAGGTTGATGGCGAAGATAGGAAGGTTCATTGAAGTTCCATGTTGAGCCGCCACCCACCCGGCCGACCTATGTATGGAAAGAAGGAGATGTTCAAGGCGACACTGTCCAGATCATGTGCAAGACCTGAATTTGCCGCGACGGCTTGGCTCATCTGAATTTATGACACAATCGAACTGTTAGCCGATCGGCTTCATGGAAGATCGCAAAGGTACTCTCGGTCCTAAGTGTCCGGAACGGACCTGAGCGGGATGGCTGGGGCGCCAGGATTCGAACCTGGGAATGTCGGTACCAAAAACCGATGCCTTACCACTTGGCGACGCCCCAATTGCCGTCAGAGTCGCTTGTGCGGCGCGTTATTAGCAGAGCAGCCAAAAAGCACAATGCCCCATGAATGGTGGTGAGAACGCCTGTTTGGGCAGCAAAAGCAACGCCGCCAGACGGCACGAGCTGACTATTCGGACCACACCGCCATCTCGTTGCCGGCCGGATCGGCAAAGTGGAAACGGCGGCCGCCAGGGAACGCGAAGATCGGTTTGACGACCGTGCCGCCGGCGTTTTCGACAGCCTCGAGGGTCGCCTCCAGATCCCTGCTGTAGAGCACCGGCAGCGGCTTCGATGGCGCTTCGGCGGCGTCGGCCTGAAAACCCCCGTCCAGGCCTTCGGCAAAGGCCGAATAGGTCGGCCCATAGTCAGTGAACGACCAGGCAAAGGCGGAACTGTAGAAGGCCTTCAGCCGGTCCAGCGTCCCGCCCGTAGCCGGCATTTCCAGATAGTCGAGTTTTCCGGACAGTTTCATAGCCACCTCTTTGTTCACTATATGTTCTACTCCAGAATCCCCGGCATAGCAAGTCTTTTTGCCGCATCCTGAGGCACGGCTTTGCTTAATCGATTGTAGTGGCCGGACGGCTTTACCGACGCCTTGCCTTTCGCACTGCAGCATCATATCGCTCCAAGGACGGACCGGCGGAACTTTCCGTTTCGCCAATCTTTCCAATCTCCTGCAACCGGAGAGCGATGCATGACCAAATGGGTTTTCACCTTTGGCGATGGTGCGGCGGAGGGCCGTGCCAGCGACAAGAATCTCCTGGGCGGCAAAGGCGCCAACCTGGCCGAGATGTGCAGCCTGGGGCTGCCGGTGCCGCCGGGCTTCACCATCACCACGGAGGTCTGCAACGCCTACTACGCCAACGGCCGTATTTATCCGGCCGGGTTGGAAGCCGATGTCGCGGTCGCGCTCGATCACATCGGCCGGCTGACCGGTCGTCGGTTCGGCGACCCGTCGAAACTGCTGCTGGTGTCGGTGCGTTCCGGCGCTCGCGCCTCGATGCCCGGCATGATGGACACCGTCCTCAATCTCGGCCTGAACGACGAGACGGTCGAGGCGCTGGCCGCCGATTCCGGCGATGCGCGCTTTGCCTATGACAGCTACCGCCGCTTCATCCAGATGTATTCCGATGTCGTCATGGGTCTCGACCACGAAGTGTTCGAGGAAATCCTGGAGGACCAGAAGGGCGGGCTCGGGCACGAACTCGACACCGAATTGACGGCGCTCGAATGGCAGGGCGTCATCGCGCTCTACAAGGCCAAAGTCGAGGAAGAGCTTGGCAGGCCGTTTCCGCAGGATCCGCATGAGCAGCTCTGGGGCGCGATATCAGCCGTGTTCTCGAGCTGGATGAACAACCGGGCCATCACCTATCGCCGCCTGCACGATATTCCCGAAAGCTGGGGCACGGCGGTCAACGTCCAGGCCATGGTGTTCGGCAATATGGGCGAAACCTCGGCCACCGGCGTTGCCTTCACGCGCAACCCGTCGACCGGCGAAAAGATGCTCTATGGCGAGTTCCTGGTGAACGCGCAGGGCGAGGACGTCGTTGCCGGCATCCGCACGCCGCAGAACATCACCGAAGCGGCGCGTATCGCAGCAGGCTCGGACAAGCCGTCGCTGCAGAAGCTGATGCCTGACGCGTTCCAGTCCTTCGTCACCATCTCCGATAGTCTGGAGAAGCACTACCGCGACATGCAGGATCTCGAATTCACCATCGAGCGCGGCAAATTGTGGATGCTGCAGACCCGCTCCGGCAAGCGCACCGCCAAGGCGGCGCTGAAAATTGCCGTCGAGATGGCGCGCGACAGGCTGATCACGAAAGAGGAAGCCGTTGCCCGTATCGACCCGGCCTCGCTCGACCAGTTGCTGCATCCCACCATCGACCCCAAGGCCGCGCGCGACGTCATCGGCATCGGACTGCCGGCCTCGCCCGGTGCCGCTACCGGCGAGATCGTCTTTTCCTCAGCTGACGCCGAGGACTTGAAGACACAAGGGCGCAAGGCGATCCTGGTGCGCATCGAAACCAGTCCCGAAGACATCCACGGCATGCATGCGGCGGAAGGCATCCTGACCACGCGCGGCGGCATGACCAGCCACGCCGCGGTGGTGGCGCGCGGCATGGGCAAGCCTTGCGTCTCGGGTGCCGGCTCGCTGCGCGTCGACTATAGGGCCGGCACGCTGCTCTCGATGGGGCAGACCTTCCGTAAAGGCGACATCATCACCATCGATGGCGGCAACGGCCAGGTGCTGAAGGGCGCGGTTGCCATGCTGCAGCCTGAACTGTCAGGCGATTTTGCCGCCATCATGGAATGGGCGGACGCGGTGCGGCGCATGAAGGTGCGCACCAATGCCGAAACACCGCTCGATGCGCGCATGGCGCGCTCCTTCGGCGCCGAAGGCATCGGGCTTTGCCGCACGGAGCACATGTTCTTCGACGGCGACCGCATCGTCGCCATGCGCGAGATGATCCTGGCCGACACCGAAAAGGACCGGCGCGCCGCACTCGCCAAGCTTCTGCCCATGCAGCGCTCGGATTTCCTCGAACTGTTCGAGATCATGGCCGGCCTGCCGGTGACGATCCGACTGCTCGATCCGCCGCTGCACGAATTCCTGCCCAAGACCGAGGCTGAAATCGCCGAGGTCGCCGCCGCCATGAACGTGTCGCCCGACAAGCTCAGGCAGCGCACCGAGGCGCTGCACGAGTTCAACCCGATGCTCGGCCATCGTGGCTGCCGCCTGGCCGTCTCCTACCCCGAGATCGCCGAGATGCAGGCACGGGCCATTTTCGAGGCGGCCGTGGAGGCCGGCAGGAAGGCCGGCGCCCTGGTGGTCCCCGAGATCATGGTGCCGCTCGTCGGCCTGGTGAAGGAGCTCGATTACGTCAAGGCGCGCATCGATGCGGTTGCCAAGAGCGTCATGGAGGAAACCGGCGTCAAGATCGACTATCTCACTGGCACGATGATCGAGCTTCCCCGCGCCGCCATCCGCGCGCATGTCATTGCAGAATCAGCCGAATTCTTCTCCTTCGGCACCAACGACCTGACCCAGACGACCTTCGGCATTTCGCGCGACGATGCGGCCTCGTTCCTGGAAACCTACCGCCAGAAGGGCATTATCGATCAGGACCCGTTCGTCTCGCTCGACATCGAGGGCGTCGGCGAACTGGTGCGCATGGCCGCGCAAAAGGGCAAGGCGACGCGGCCCGACATCAAGCTCGGCATCTGCGGCGAACATGGCGGCGATCCGGCCTCGATCCGCTTTTGCGAAGAGGTCGGCCTCGACTACGTGTCCTGTTCGCCCTATCGCGTGCCGATCGCCAGGCTGGCGGCCGCGCAGGCAGCGGTGCTGGTTGCGAAGGCAGGCCGCGGATAGGATCCATCCAGCTTACCGTTTTGTAAGACAATTCACGCGAACGTGCTGGCGGCGTCGCGTAATCTCGACATTGTTCCTGCCCAATTTGCGGCCGTCCGCAAATTGCTCCCGGAAACAGATGCTGCAGATTTCTCCCGCGCCGCTCCGCTCGATCCTGGTCATTCAAACCAAGTTCATAGGAGATCTCGTCCTCGCCTCGGCGCTCGCCAAGAACCTGCGGCTCGAATTCCCCGGCGCCAGCATCGTCTTTCTGTGCGAGACCCGCTTCGAGAGCTTCGTGATCGCCCATGGTATCGCTTCCGAGGTGGTCGCATTCAGGCGCGACCGCATGCGCGGCACCCCCTTGGAGCGAGGGAAGGAGCTCTATGCCATGGTGCGGGCGTTGCGCCGCTTCCGCTTCGACCTGACCATCGACCTGACCGATTCGAAGACGTCGCGCATCCTCACCGGGCTCGTCCACGCAAAGACCCGTGTCGGATACAATCCCTCCGAAAGACCCTTGCGTATGCTGGAGCGGCAGCCCGCCAACGTCCTTGCCAAGCCCTACGGCTTTGATGGCCAGCATTTCCTGTACCGCTACCTCTCGCCGCTCGAAGCGCTCGGCATTGAACTTCGCACGGTGATTCCGAACCTTCAGCCGCTGCCATTGGAGACGGCGAAAGCATTGGCGCTGCTGAATAAGCACCATCTGCGGCCAAATGCCTTCATCGCCGTGCATGCGGGTGCAAGCTTCGAGGGGCGACGTTGGCAGCCGGAGCGGTTTGCAGCAGCGATCGTCGAGATTGCCGGCGAGACCGGCCTGGACGTCGTCCTGGTGGGCGGCCCGGACGAGCGCGAGATCGCCGAACGCATCGTCGCCAGGACCGCGCCGCCGGTCGTCAATCTCGTCGGTGACCTGTCGCTTGGAAGCCTGCTGGCGGTGCTGAAACAGGCCCGGCTGTTTCTCGGCAATGAGAGCGGCCCGATGCACATGGCGGCAGCCACTGGGACCCCGGTTGTCGGGCTGTTCGGTCTGACGGAGCCGTCGCGCTGGTGTCCCGTCGGCGTGCCCAGCATCTCGCTCCAGCCGCCGATGCCTTGCGCCTGCATGGCCGAGGACCTTTGCCGCGCGCCGGATCCCAGCAAGGCATGCTGCGTCTGGGGCCTGGAGGTCAAGCCTGTGGTCGACGCGGTGCGCGAGGTTCTTTCGCGCACCGAAATGCAGCTGGAATGCGTCATCTGAGATCATGGGTCGCATGCACGACTCTCGACCCGGTGGAATGACCCCTTCGCCACAGGCACGGTCACATTGTCGCGTGGAGCGCTTTTCTGCTATGCATCATCCTGATTTCCGCCTTCATGCGGGTCTTTGGGATGCCTGCTTGAAATGACGGGTCAGGAAATCGGTTTGATGCGCCTGCTGCAAAAAAATCTCTGGATGATCGCCATGTCGTTGGCGATGGCATCCGCCGGCCATGCCGCGCCGCTCGTCGAGCCGACGCTGCACATCAGGCCGCAGGCGAGCGGCGCCGGCCGTGTGGCACTCACGCTCGATGCCTGCGGCGGACAGACCGACAGCCGGATCCTTTCGGCGCTGGTGGACAACAAGGTCCCGGCCACCATTTTCGTGACCGGCATCTGGCTGAAGCGAAACGCCGCCGCCGTCGAGATCATGCGGGCGCATCCCGATCTGTTCGAACTGGAAAATCACGGCGGCCACCACATCCCGGCGGTCGACACGCCGCGGAAAATCTACGGCATCCGCAGCGCCGGCAGCCCGGATGCGGTGCTGGCCGAGGTCGAATCGGGGGCCGCCGCTCTTGCCGGGACCGGCGAGCCGGCGCCGAAATGGTTTCGTGGCGCAACCGCCGAATACAGCCCGTCGGCAATCGCCATGATCCGCAAGCTTGGCTTCAAGGTCGCGGGATTCTCGATAAACGGCGACGGCGGCTCCTTGCTCGGCGCCAAGGAAACCGCGCGGCGCATCGCGGCGGCCAAGGACGGCGACGTCATTATCTCGCATATCAACCAGCCGACCCATGCGGCCGGCGAAGGCGTGGTGCAGGGGCTGCTGGCGCTCAAGGCCAAGGGCTTGACCTTTGTGCGGCTCGACGATGCCGAGGGCATCGGCAATAACGGCACCACGGAGTGAGTGGCCAGCCGAGCGTATCCCGATGCCTTCGGCGTTGGCTCAGTCCGGTTTGGCTTCGATCGTGACCTTGCTGGCGTAGAATGCGCCGTGGTTGCCGATTTCAGCCATCTCGTCGAAAGGCCGTTCATAGACCCACATGGCGTTCTGGCCGGTCTCGCCGGCAGGCAGCACGCTCCAATAGCTTGCATCGCCCTTGTAGGGGCAATGGGTCGAGTGGTCGGTGCGGCCAAGCTTGCCGAAATCGATGTCGGCGAACGGAATGTAGAAGGCCGCCGGATAGGGAGCTTCGGTCAGCACCTTGGCCTTCGCTGTTGAAGCGATGACCACGTCTCCGGCGCGCACGGTAACGGTGCCGGCATAGGGCTCGATGGTGATGATTTTGTCCGGGTTGCGTTGGAAACCGGGTGCGGGGTTGGCGATCTGATCCATGCGGCGGCTCTCCTTGCGTCGACTTTGAGATGTGTCGCGCAAACGCATTGTTCAAGGCCTGCCGTCGCCATGCAACACGCAAACACCTGCCCAGGCCGGCACTGCCGGATCGCGCCTCCGAATATCCTTGATACTTGTCGTCAGCTGTCAGGCAGCGGCCTTGAACACGTCCATGAGACCGGCATAGGCGGCAGCGATACCGGCGACCGGGTTGCTGCTTCTCGATACGGTCTCGACCTTCAGGGAACCACCGCCGGTCGGCAAGGTGAGCAGCAGGAACTGGCGGTTTCCGCCATCGCCGACTGACGCGGCTGCGACGTGCTGGTCCTCGCCCTGGTTCTGGACGCACATCTTGAACAGCAACGTGCCGCCGACCGCTTCCAGCGCGCCGCCGACAACTTCAACAAATTCATCTTCGGAAACAGTCTTTGTGTCCGGCACCAGATCGGCCAGACTTTCGGCAAGCGTACTCTCGAGAGCCTTGTCGTCGAGCTGCGCGTCCATGCGAACCTCTTTCAGTCGCCAATCGCACCCCTTTGCCCGTTAACGAAGCTTAACGCCGACGATGGCCGGATTGTGGCGGTTGTTCCCAATGCAGTGCTCGGCCGTATTGGCGGCTGGACAATCCGTCGGTTCGCTCCACAATGGGACAAAAAGCACAACGCAAAAGCGTGAGGGAGGACCGAATGCTGGGACTGATGCAGGAATGGCCGCTGCTTTGCCATAAGCTCATCGACAATGCCGAGCGGCAGCATGGCGTGCGCGAGATCGTGTCACGCTCGATCGAAGGGCCGATCGTGCGCACCACCTACGCCGACATCCATCGTCGCGCCCTGAAGGTCGCCCAGCGGCTGGAACGCGACGGCTATGGGTTGGGCGACCGCATCGCGACGCTGGCCTGGAACACCGCCCGCCACATCGAGGCCTGGTACGGCATCATGGGCATCGGCGCCATCTACCACACGCTCAATCCGCGGCTGTTTCCCGAGCAGATCGTCTGGATCATGAACCATGCCGAGGACAAGGCAGTCTTCGTCGACCTGACTTTCGTGCCGCTGCTCGAGAAGATCGCCGGCGCCGTCAAGTCGCTGAAACAGGTGATCGTGCTGACCGACAAGGCACACATGCCGCAGACGACGTTGCCCAATGTGGTCGCCTATGAAGACTGGCTTGAGGAGGCGGATGGCGACTTCGCCTGGAAGACCTTCGACGAAAGCACCGCCGCAGGCATGTGTTACACCTCCGGGACCACGGGCGATCCCAAGGGCGTCGTCTACAGCCACCGTTCGAACGTGCTGCACGCCATGATCGCCGCCATGCCCGACGCCATGGGGTTATCGTCGCGCGACACGATCCTGCCTGTCGTGCCGATGTTTCACGCCAATGCCTGGGGCCTTGGCCAGAGCGGGCCGATGATCGGCGCCAAGCTGGTCATGCCCGGCTGCAAGATGGACGGCGCCTCGATCTATGAACTGCTCGATACCGAGAAGGTGACCTTCAGTGCGGCCGTGCCGACCGTCTGGATGATGCTGCTGCAGCATCTGGAGGAGACCGGCAAGAAGCTTCCCTATCTCAATAAGGTCGTCATCGGCGGCTCGTCCTGCCCGCGCGCGATCATGACGAAGTTTCAGCAGAACTACGATGTCCAGGTCATCCATGCCTGGGGCATGACCGAAATGTCGCCGCTCGGCACGCTGTGCACCCTGAAGCCGGACTATGCTGGTCTTGAGGGCGAAGCCCGGCTCGATGTCCAGCAGAAACAGGGCTATCCGCCGTTCGGCGTCGAAATGAAGGTGACCGACGACGACAACAATGCGCAACCCTGGGACGGCAAGACATTTGGCCGCCTGAAAGTGCGTGGGCCGGCCGTTGCCCGTGCCTATTATGGCGGCGCCGGCGTGGAGCAGTTCGACGGGGATGGCTGGTTCGATACCGGCGACGTCGCCCACATCGACGCGGGCGGCTATATGCAGATCACCGATCGCGCCAAGGACGTCATCAAGTCCGGCGGCGAATGGATTTCGACCATCGACCTCGAGAACCTGGCTGTCGGTCACCCCGATGTCGCCGAGGCGGCAGCCATCGGCGTCCACCATTCGAAATGGGGCGAACGGCCGCTGCTGGTCGTCGTCCGCAAACCGGGCAAGGAACCGAGCAAGGCTGATATTCTCGACTTCATGGACGGCAAGGTGGCCAAATGGTGGATGCCGGACGATGTCGCCTTCGTCGGTGAAATTCCGCACACCGCCACCGGCAAGATCCAGAAGATCACCTTGCGCCAGCAGTTCAAGGATTATCGCCTGCCGACGGATTGACGCGATGTCGCATGTTTCGGCTTCATGGCATCGCAAAAAGGTTCTAAGTCTCCGTTCGGGTTGGGGTGGTGCGGCAATCGATGGCAAGTATTCCTGAACGGCAAACGTCGAGGGCGGCCGGATGGTCGCGGCGCACGGCCGCTTTTTCGTTGGTGCTGCTGCTGACGGTCTTTGTCGGCCATCGCTTCGATCTCGTCGAAACACCTGTCTTTCTGTGGGTGCTCGGCATTGTCGCGCTGCTGGCGGCGATGGCGCTGTTGTTTGCCGGATTTGCCTTTTCGCGGCTCTGGAATTTCGGCGACCGCGGCGGTCGCGACCTGACGGTCGGCGCGCTGCTGGCGCTGCTGGTGCTCGCACCCTACGGCGTCGCCGCCTACTGGGCGACGATCTATCCGCCGCTCAGGGACATCTCGACGGATTTCGACGAACCGCCGGCGCTCGACGTGAGCGACCGCACGAAGGATATGAACGTGCTTGCGCCGTCGACGCCTGGGGAACAGCGGCTGCAGACCGATAGCTATCCGCTGGTCAGCGCACGCAGCTACGACCTGCCGTTCGAGACTGTCGTCAATGCCGTCGAAACCGTACTCGACCGGCGCGACTGGGATCTATCGGAACCCTATCCTGATCTCGCCGGGCAAAGCGAGGTGACCATCACCGCCGTCGCCAAGGGCTTCGTGATCGGCCTTCCCGCTGATGTGGCGATCCGCGTGACGGACGATGGCGATACGGTCATCGTCGACATGCGGTCGGCGTCCCGCTACGGTCGCTACGACCTTGGCGACAATGCCGCGCGCATTGTCGATTTCCTTGCCGAGCTCGACCAGGAAGTCGCCGGTCAGGTTGGCGCCGCGCCGGCCGAGTGAGGCACGGGCACTTGGCAGTGGGCTGCGTTGCCTATCCGGCCGGCGTGAAAATGCCGTCGATGGCCGGTGCGGAATCGGTCACAACCAGACCGCGCGCCGTCAGATCCTCGAGATGGGCAAGCACCGACAATCCGGCGGCGCCATGCAGCCGCGGATCGGTATCCCTGTAGATCGCCCTGACCATGTCGGGAATCGTCCGGTCGCCTTCTCTGACCCGCTCCAGGATGGCTCGCTCGCGCATCTTGCGGTGCGTCTTCAGCCCGCGCATGAAAGCGCGCGGCGCCGTCACCGGCCCGCCATGTCCGGGCAGCAGCAAGCGGTCCTCGCGGTCGATCAGCCGGTCCAGCGAGGCCATGTAATCGGCCATCGCTCCATCCGGCGGGGCGACGATGGAGGTTGCCCAGGCCATGACATGATCGGCCGAAAACAGGATGCCGGTTCCTTCCAGCGCGAATGCCGCATGATTGGCGGTGTGGCCCGGGGTCAGAACCGTCCTGATCGACCAGCCGTCGCCATCGACCGCCTCGCCGTCGGAAAGGGCGATGTCGGGAACGAAAGCCATGTCTGCACTGGCGTCGAGCGCATTGGTCTCGCCGATATGCAGGGCTCTTGCCGGCCGGTGCGGCCCCTCGGCCAGCACGATGGCGCCGGCGCGCTCTTTCAGCCGGGCCGCCAGCGGGGAGTGGTCGCGATGCGTATGGCTGACGAAGATATGGCTGACCGGCCGGCCTGCGATCACCTCGAGCAGGGTCCGCAGATGCGCCTCGTCATCCGGCCCCGGATCGATCACCGCCAGCGTATCGCGGCCAACAATGTAGCTGTTGGTGCCGTGAAAGGTGAAGGGGCTTGGATTGCGGGCCGTGATGCGCTGGACATCGGGGGCGACGCTCACCCCCTGGCCATAGAGGGGGTCGAAGCCGGTATCGAACTTCAGTGCCATGCATCGGTGCCTTGTTTCGGGAAACGGCAAAACCGATTGCCGCATAACACGCAAGCCAATATAGGAGGATGTGAGGCCGCGAACATCTGGTAGCGGCAATCGGATTGGGGAAATACCATGGCAATTGCAACTACGATGCGTCCGCTTGTTTCTCTGGCTCTGCCGCAAAGCGGCGCGGCGCGGCTGGCAACGCAGCTTTTCCTGGCCATCGCCGGAACGCTTGTGCTGACACTGTCGGCCAAGACCAAGGTGATGCTCGGGCCGGTCGACATTTCGATGCAGACACTGGCCGTCCTTCTGATCGCCGCCGCCTTCGGCATGCGTCTCGGCGTCGCCACCCTGCTGCTCTACATGGCCGAGGGAGCCATGGGCTTCCCCGTCTTCCAGAGCACGCCTGAAAAGGGTCTCGGCATTGCCTACATGCTCGGCTCGACCGGCGGCTATCTCGCCGGCTTCGTGGTCATGGCGGCCATTGTCGGCTGGGCGGCGGATCGCGGCTGGGACCGCCATCCGATCAAGCTTTTCAACGCCATGCTGGTTGGCGAAGTCGTCATGATGGCGATGGGCTTTGCCTGGCTGGCGCTGCTCATCGGTCCGGAAAAGTCGTGGCAGTTCGGCGTCGTGCCGTTCATCGTCGGCGACCTGATCAAGGTGGCTCTCGCGGCAAGCCTGGTGCCGGCCGTCTGGACGCTGCTCAAGCGCGGCTGAAGCCCGAGCAGGCCAGCGGCTTGAGCAATCAAGCCTTGGCTGGCATGGGGTGATTGGCGGATTTCAGCGTGGCGTCTGCCAAGTAATCACACTTAGGTTTCTGGAAACAGCTTCGGAAACAGTGAATCCAATGCGTCGGCCGGAAAGCGTAGCGACACCGGACCTTTGGGTGTTTCCGACGCCAACAGACCGAGCGCGATCACCTCATTCAACACGCGACGCGCCGTGCGTTCGGCAGTCCGCTAATGCGAGACGCTTCGCCGCGTTCAAATTCGCCGCGCATTAGCGCTTCCTCCAGGAGGCGGGCGGCTTCGGGTTTGAGGCCACTGCGCTCGACGTAGCGACGCAGCCGCTTCGCGAGCGTGTCGAGATCGAACAAGCCGGTCATAAAGTTCACCTGATCGATGCACACCTGCATGAACCATAGCGTAAAGTCGCCGAGTGCGCGCTCGGAGAGGTTGCCCCGTCCGTCGAGATCACCCTGGCGGGCATATCGGCATGATCCATCATGCGCTTGTAGTCCGTGCGGCTTTTCACGCCGCGCGCTAGACCGCGTGAGATCGACCACAGCCCGTGCGCGGCGATCCCAGCCTCATGGGCCATGGCGTGGCTCATCAAACGCCTGACGCGGCCATTGCCGTCGGGGAACGGGTGAATGTAGTTGAAACGGTTTCTTCCATGTCTGGCCGATCTTGGCTTCTGCTAAATACGTATAAAGATATATTTCGAATTTGCCCGGATATTTGGCCGATCTTATGGCCGATGATCGGTACCGTGCCGGCTTCCGCCG
Source organism: Mesorhizobium sp. M7A.F.Ca.US.007.01.2.1 (assembly GCF_003998165.1). Classification (NCBI taxonomy): domain Bacteria; kingdom Pseudomonadati; phylum Pseudomonadota; class Alphaproteobacteria; order Hyphomicrobiales; family Phyllobacteriaceae; genus Mesorhizobium; species Mesorhizobium sp. M7A.F.Ca.US.007.01.2.1. The sequence continues at coordinate 23,580 of NZ_RZQP01000041.1, forward strand.
GCCATACGCATCTGACTAGGTTGCCGTCCCGACGACACCAACATACAGCTGCTTCGGAACGCAATATCTCCGCTCTCTAGATCGATCTGTCTCGGCTCCCAGGCGACTTGCCAAGGGGTTGATCGCCGAAGCGGTGCTGGAAATTACATCGCATTATTGGCCCTATCGTTCGGCGTTGGTGCGTTGCAGACGGTATCTTTTTAATCGCATAAAGCAATGCTGTTGATCAAAAGTTCCCGCACTGTTGATCCGAGAAATAGATGCTTGCTGGAGCAGCCGCGCTGTCGTAGCTCTTGGTCTCCGACTGTATCGAATCGCCGGGGGGCGAGACGTCCGATTCGTTTTTGTGCGCGAGCAGGTCAGATCCACTATCGCGCTGGTCTGTCGCCGACACGGCAGCCTTGGGGAAGGGGGGAAGACATTGAATGTCGCAGCGTCGACTATCGTCGGAAGCCGGCACTTCCTGTTCAGGATTCGGTTTCAACTGCTTGGCGGACTGACATTCGCGGTTTTTGCGCCGGCGATTATCCGGATTGTCTTCAATCCTGAATTTATCTATTCGGCCAATCTTCAGGTAACAGTAGCCGCTGCGGTCATCGCTCACCTTGTGGGCTTCTTATCTTATCGCCGCATCGGAAATTTCCCGGGCGTGGCCGCGGCAAGTTACATCTTGCCGACATTTGCCCTGTCCTACGGGGCTGTTTTCCTGACCATCTTCTTTTTTCGGTTCGAGTACAGCCGGTTTCAGGCCGCCGCCAGTTTCACGCAGTCCACGCTCTGGTATTTCGGCCTGAGCCTGTTGACGCGGCGTCTCGATCCGTACCGGCTCGTCGTGATTCCCGGCGGAGATGTCGAGCGCCTCAAGACATTACCGGGTGTGCATTGGTTTTGGATCAAGTCGACCAGTACGATAATCGAAAGAGCCAGCGGCGTGGTCGTTGATCTGCGTGCCGATCTTGGCGCGGAGTGGGAACGATACATCGCGGATCGGGCCCTTTCGGGAACGCCCGTATACCACGTCAAGCAGGTCAGCGAGTCGCTGACCGGTCGGGTCGAGATCGAGCACCTGTCGGAAAACACGCTTGGTTCGCTCAATCCGAACCAGGCCTACCTCAAGATCAAGCAGGCGGTCGACTGGGTCTCGGCACTTGTCTTGACTATCGTTCTTTCCCCCGTTCTGGCGTTGATTGCGCTGCTGATCCGGCTGGATTCCGATGGTCCCGCGCTGTTTCGCCAGCAACGCATGGGCTACCGGGGCAAGATCTGCACGGTCTACAAGTTTCGCTCGATGCGCCAGCACTCTGGCGCCGGCAGCGACAAGGAGAGGGCGATCACCAGGCACGACGATGATCGCATCACCCGAGTCGGGCGTTTTCTGCGAAAATCCAGGATCGACGAACTGCCGCAGGTCATCAACATCCTGCGTGGCGAAATGAGTTGGATCGGACCGCGACCGGAAGCTGTCGTGCTGTCACAGTGGTACGAGGCTGAGCTGCCATTCTATCGCTACAGACATATCGTCAGGCCAGGCATAAGCGGGTGGGCACAAGTAAATCAGGGGCATGTGGCTGCTGTCGATGACGTTATGGAAAAATTGCACTATGATTTCTATTACATAAAGAACTTTTCGCCTTGGCTGGATGTTTTGATAACTCTCAAGACAATGAAAACGATGCTTACCGGCTTTGGTGCGAGATGACCAATGCGAAGCATGGCTCTGGAATAGCAAGCGCAGGAAGCAGATGGATCTCGCCTCCGGGAAAATAGCAATCATCGGGCTTGGCTATGTCGGTCTGCCGCTGGCGGTCGCCTTCGGCGTCACCAGGGATGTCGTCGGCTTCGACATCAACCAGCCGAGGGTGGACGCGCTGAAGCGTGGCGACGACCATACGCTGGAAGCCAGCAGCGATGAGATCAGTGCCGCGTCGCGGCTGACATTCACCACCGACAAGGCCGATCTGCGCGATTGCGGGATTTTCATCGTCACGGTTCCGACGCCGATCGACAGGGCCAACCGTCCGGATCTGAAACCGCTGATCATGGCATCGACTTTGGTCGGTGAGGTCATCTCGCCAGGCGCGGTGGTGATCTTCGAATCGACGGTCTACCCCGGCTGCACGGAAGAGGTGTGCGCTCCGCTGATCGAGAAACATTCGGGCCTGCGCTACAATGAGGGGTTCTTCCTCGGCTACAGTCCCGAGCGCATCAACCCGGGCGACCGGGAGCATCGGTTGCAAACGATCGTCAAGGTCACCAGCGGCTCGACGCCGGAAGCGGCCAAAGGTATCGATGCGCTCTATGCCTCGATCGTGCCGGCAGGCACACACCGTACCTCGAGCATTGCGGTCGCCGAAGCGGCCAAGGTCATCGAGAACACTCAGCGCGACCTCAACATCGCGCTGATGAACGAGCTGTCGCTTATCTTCGGCAAGCTCGGCATCGACACCTCCGAAGTGCTGGAAGCCGCCGGCACCAAATGGAATTTCCTTCGCTTCACGCCTGGTCTGGTCGGCGGCCACTGCATCGGCGTCGATCCCTACTATCTCACCCACAAGGCCCAGGAACTCGGCTATCATCCGGAGGTGATTCTTGCCGGCCGCCGTATCAATGACGGCATGGGTCAGCATGCGGCGGATCAGACGGCCCGCCTGATGATGCGCAAGGGAATACCTGTCGTTGGCAGCCGGATTCTGGTGATGGGCGCGGCCTTCAAGGAAAATTGTCCGGACCTGAGGAATTCCAAGGTCGCCGATATCGTTGCCCAACTGAAGGAATACAATGCCGGCATCGACATATGGGACCCCTGGGTCGACGCGCAGGAATGCGCGCGTGCCTTCGGCGTAGCGAGCATGAAGGACATTCCCGACCAGCGCTATGACGGCGTTATCGTGGCCGTCGGCCACAGGCAGTTCCGCGCTCTGGGCGTCGACGGCCTGCAGGCTCTTTGCAAGACCCCCGGCGTCATTTACGACATCAAGGGTCTGTTTCCCAGGCATGTCACGGACGGGCGCTTCTGATGAAGGTTCTGGTCACCGGCGCGGCCGGCTTCATAGGGTATCACGTAGCCAAGCGGCTGCTGGAGCGCGGTGACGAGGTCGTCGGCATCGACAACGTCAACGACTACTACGATCCGGAAATCAAGGAGGCGAGACTGCAGCTCCTGGACGAAGCGAGCCGCAAGACCAATGCCGGATACCATTTCATCCGCGGCAATCTCGCCGACAAGAGCGTGGTCGACGCCTGCTTTGCCGACCACGCATTCGACCGGGTGATCCATCTCGCCGCCCAGGCCGGGGTTCGCTACAGCCTGGAAAATCCGCATGCCTATGTCGAAAGCAACATCATCGCCTACACCAACATGCTGGAGGCCTGCCGCAACAGCGCCGTCGCGCACCTGACCTATGCCAGCACCTCGAGTGTCTACGGCGCCAACACCGACATGCCGTTTTCCGAGCATCGTCCGGCCGACCACCCGCTGCAGTTCTACGCCGCGACCAAGCGCGCCAACGAGCTGATGGCGCACAGCTACAGCCATCTGTTCGGGCTGCCGACGACCGGGCTTCGCTTCTTCACCGTCTATGGCCCCTGGGGGCGCCCGGACATGGCGCTGTTCCTGTTCACCAAAAACATTCTTGCTGGCGAGCCGATCAAACTGTTCAACAACGGCAACCACACGCGCGACTTCACCTATGTCGACGACATCGCCGAAGGCGTGATCCGTGCCAGCGACAGCCCGGCCACGGGCAATGCCGCCTGGGACTCCAGCCGTCCGGATCCGGCCACAAGCAGCGCCCCCTGGCGCATCTTCAACATCGGCAACAACAACCCGGTTAAGTTGACCGCCTATGTCGAGGCGCTGGAAAACGCGCTCGGCCGCAAAGCCATCGTCGAACTCTTGCCGCTGCAGCCCGGCGATGTGCCCGATACCTTTGCCGACACCTCGGCGCTGGAGCAGGCGGTCGGCTACCGCCCGACGACGACAGTGACCGAGGGCGTCGGGCGGTTCGTCGAGTGGTACAAGGCTTACTTCGGGCGGGGATAAGGCTCGGTGTTTCTCGGCTGATCCGCGCTGTTCCATGATCACGTAACCAGGAGCAGATGGAATCGACACGGCTCGCAAACAGGCAGTCTGCAATCCGTTGCAGTCCAAGGCGCTATTGAGCGTCTGCATCCCCACGTTCAATCGGCGGGATCGCGTTGCGGCGCTGGTTCAGCAACTGCTACGTGCGGACTGCCCATTGCAGATATGCGTCCATGTCGACGGTTCGACCGACGGAACGAACGAAGCGCTTGCGAAAATCGCGTCTCGCGATTCCAGTTTGGTGGTCACCACTGGCCCGAATGACGGCAGAGGCCGCGCAATGTTTTCGGCGATTGCTTCCGCCACTGGCGACTATTGCATGGTCTTCGATGATGACGACGATCTCTTCGCCGATCGCTTGCCGGAAGTCTGTGAGCACCTTTCGCAGAGAGGTGTCGATGAGAAGATTGCGGGTTTTGTGTTCTCGATGGCTCTTGGCCACCCAGAGACGGCAGCAGAGCCGTTTCCGTTGGAGCGGACAAACCTGATAAAGATGCGGGCCGACGAACGGGTGGTCGGCGACAAGAAGGAGGTTATCAGAACTCCTTTGCTTAAACGGGTTGCCGTGCCCCCTGCGGGGCGGTTCCGCCGTGTTCCAACATCTCTTCTCTGGTCCAGATTGGCGATCGAATACGACGTTATCTGTGTCAATATCGAGATTGGACGAAAACGATATTTGCCGGAGGGGATGACGGCAAGGATTCGGCTTCTTCAGCGACAAAATGCATACCCGATGTTGTTGCTGAACTTGATCTACATCAAGGCATTCTGGCTAGGACGGTATCGGTCGGTTCGGTTCCTGGGTAAGGCGGTTCTTGCCTGTTTGAGCTTTGGTATCTTGAGTTTCCCGTTCTTGCTCAAGAGATCATTCGTGCGGGTGACTTCATGAAAGAAGCCAGCCTGTGGAAGTTGGTGGAAGCCATCGTAATACGAATTGTTCCTGGTCTTCTGAACATAGCGACATTGCTGTACATCGGAAGCCATCTGGAGACTGGACAGTATGGTATTTTCAGCACGACGATTGCGACAGTTTCATTTATTTCGACACTTGTTTTTGGAGTCGCGACCTATTCGATAATGCCGGTTTCCGCAAAAATGCATGCCGCGGGAATGGGTAGAGAGTACGTATCGTCCATTTTGACCGTGCTTGCAGTTGTGGCGTTGTTTGTCGTCCTGGCTGGGCTGGCACTCACGTGGCTGGGATTTGGCAATGCCGTTGCCGCGACCATCATCATTTCTTTCGGCTTGCACACCGCACTTCAAGAGATTTTGAGGTCACAACTGCGTTTGTGGGCGTACGGTTGGTCGGCGATTGGCCAGGCCGTAGCATACCAGGCAGGAGCCATAATCCTGCTTGTCGGCGATGCGAAAGTAGGATCGGCTCTTGCCGCCTTTTCGCTCTCCTATTTCGTCGGAGCGCTGATTTCATTTGCCTTGCTGGGACCTAGGAATCTGAGACGACCTGGCTTTTCCTATCTTGCCGGGTCTCTGGTCACAGGCTGGGGATTTGTGTTGAGCAATCTGGCCGAGAGCGGCGTGTTTGTCGGCATTCGATACATTGTTTTGTTGCTTGGCTCCGAGACCCATCTCGGTGTCTTCTCGTTTTGTGTCGATCTTTCACAACGGTCTGTCGGCTTCTTCATGAACGCGGCCAGCTTCGTTTTCGTGCCAAGGGCGTTTCTCAGTGCCGCAAATGGAAACGTCAGGGAGTTTCGGCGCGGACTGTTCGAAGGAGCGGCCATCGCACTCATTTTTGCGGCTGCGGCTGCGGCCGGAATAGTTGGCCTGTTTTTCTCGGGCCATGCCTCCGGATGGCTGGGGAAGTCTTTTGATCCTGCGGTGTTCGGGATCGTTTCTTGTGCTGTTCTGGTCAACAGGACGAAAAAAGTGATCATCGACCCGTTTGCGCTTCGGTCGAACAAAGCGATGACGTTGACCTATTCCTACGCGATAGGGGCGTTGGCTTGCTGTTGTCTGGCGGCATTGGGCCTTTGGTGGCGGGTGCCGCTTGGCAGTGAAATGGCATTTTTGTTCGGATATGTCGTTGCCGCGGCCTGTTCCTTTTTCGCATTGAGGAATGTGATTGCAGACCAAGGGCCTGGTGCGAAACAGCGCACGGTTTTGATGGTCGGGCCGGATGCCAGAAATGAATGAGAAGAAAGCATTTTACGACGAGAAAAACAGGCGCATCGTCCATGTCGGCACGGTGGCCGATGACGACTATTGGGATTCTCACTGGGCCGACGGGATTGTCTTGAGGCCGGATCGCTTTGTCGTTGAAACCACCAAGCGATATCTGACCGGATCGGCCAAGGTCCTGGACGCTGGATGTGGCTTGGCCAATACGGTCCATGGCCTCCACCAGGCAGGCTTTTCCGCCTACGGGATCGACTTCGCGCAGAAGACCGTGGGGATGGTGAACCGTGCCGCGCCCCATTTGCAAGTGACCGTGGGGGATGTTCGAGCAACGGGCTTCGCGGACGGATTCTTCGATGGGGTGTGGTCCCTGGGGGTGATCGAGCACTTCTTCGACGGTTACGATGAGATCGCATTGGAGATGAGGCGCATCATCCGGTCAGGAGGAGTTGCCTTCGTGACAGTGCCGAGCATTTCTCCTCTCCGACAGTTGAAGATCAGCATGGGTCTCTATCCCAGGTTTTCAGGTGAACAGGCCGGATTTTACCAGTTCGTTCTTGGGCCGTCTTCGATTGTTTCCAGTTTCGAACAGCACGGCTTCAAGCTTCTGGGATCCCAGCCAAGGGGAGGCTTCAAGGGGCTGAAGGACGAGACATTTTTCTCCAAGCCGATGCAGGCCTGGTACGACAGCAAGAATGGAATCCTGAGAGGTTTGCGTGCTGCCGCGGACCGGTTGCTCGGCCCATTTTCGCATCATACGCGGCTCTACGTCTTCCACAGGATATAGCGCGGATGTCCAATCCGAGTGGGCGCAGATCGCCAAACGAAACCGGTGGTGAAGCAGTATCGATATTGCGAAAGTTTGTTCGTGCGAATGTGGCTGTTTCCGAGTTCCTGGACAGAGCTCTGCCGCGACGCCTTCGCATCGACGGCAACCGGACCTTTGCGACGGAGATAGCACCTCCCTTACTTACCTCAAACGCACGGGTTTACGACCTTGGCGGGGGCGCCAGGCCGTTCGTCAGTCTTTCGGAGAAGCGGCGCCTGAGGCTTTTTGTCGTTGGGCTCGACCTCGACGCGGAAGAGTTGTCGAAAGCGCCGCGCGGAATATACGACGAGGAGATTGAAGCGGACCTTACCTCGTTTAGGGGGAGGGGCGATGCTGACGTCGTCATTTGCCAGGCAACGCTCGAACACGTCCGTGATGGCGAGGGTGCCTTGCGCGGCATTGCCAGTTGCGTGAAGCCGGGAGGCGTGGTTGCCATTTTCTCGCCCTCGCGCAACGCTGTTTTTGCCAGATTGAATCGGGTCCTGCCGGAGGGGATGAAACGACGGCTGCTTTTTGCGATCTATCCTGAAAAGGGCATGGGTCATGACGGGTTTCCGGCCTTCTACGACAAGTGCTTGCCCAGTGACGTCGAGACAATCGCAAAACGGAACGACCTGGAACTTGTCGAGCGCCGTCTGTTCTGGAAAAGCTCCTACTTCTATTTTTTTGTGCCGGCCTTTCTTGCCTGGCGCATCTGGTTAGGCGTTTCGGCCCTGCTTCTCCGCAAGGATGCCGCTGAAACCTACGCCTATGTCTTTCGGCGAAAACAGTGAGTTCCCGCGGCTCATGAAAAGGAAGCTCGCGCTGATCGCCATTCCGCTCGACAGAAGAGGCGGTGCCGAAACCATCTTGAAACTTGTTGCGCGCGCACTCGCGAGACGACCCGACTGGGACGTCGAAATCGGCTTCTTGGGTGGCCAGGCGGCGGGCGAGGCCGCTGGATCACACCAGAAGGGAATTCGGTGCAGCTACGGCTTTGGCGGCGGTAAGGCCATGAGCGAGTTTTTGCTCGCTCCGCGGCTGATCCGGCATCGGTACGATTTGGTGTTCTCGAGCCACGCACGGGTAAACTCGTTTCTGGCTGCCGCGCGAAGCGTGGGACTTCTCCGCAGCCACAGGCTGGTCGCCCGCGAGTCCACGGTGCTTCTGGACCGCTTCAAGGGTCTTCGCGCGCTCGCTTACAAGGCGCTCTACGCTGCCTATGGCAGCCAGGACATGATAGTCGCGCAAACGAGCTATATGAATGAACGCCTGCGTGACGTATTGCCCCGCCGAGCAATCGCCAAGCTGCGTACTTTGCCCAACCCGGTCGATGAAGATCTCATCGTCAAAATGTCCATGGAGGCATTGCCCGAGCACGACGCCGAGATACTTTCCCGCCGTCCGCAGATAGTCTGGTGCGGTCGGCTGATTGATGTGAAGCGTCCGACGATCGCGGTTGATGTGCTGGCCGAGGTCAGACGAAGGACCGGCGAGGATTATGAGCTGACCATGGTTGGCTCCGGACCCATGGAAGCGGAGTTGAGAGCCCGCGCTGGCGAGCTTGAGCTGGCCTCGCGACTAAATCTGCTCGGCCAGAGAGACAACCCGTTTCCACTGTTTCGCGCAGCGCGTGCCGGCCTGCTCACGTCGGCGACGGAAGGATTTCCCAACGTCCTTCTGGAAATGATGGCTTGCCGGATTCCTGGCATCGTCACCACCCCCTGTGCGGGAGATCTGGACATGCTGTCGGGCCTGGAGATTTCAGCCGGCTTTGGCCCGTCGGAAGTTGCGGAAGCACTGCTGAAGGTCATCCAAGGCGGCGATCGGTCGGCCTTGTACGGAAAGACCTTGTCGGAAAGATCGCCGGATCGGTTTGCGGATATGCTGTTGAGAGCGCCGTCGTCATATCCGGGTGGGCAGAGATGACGCCCGTTGCTCGCGACAAGATAATCGTCTCGATAAACACATCCTGGAATGTCGTCAATTTCCGCAAGGGATTGATCGAGGCGCTGCGGAGCCGTGGCTATGAGGTGGTCGTCGTCGCGCCGAGAGACGCGTATTCTTCGCTGATTGCGGCCATGGGCTGCCGCTATGTCGAACTCGACATGGACAATTCCGGCACGTCACCGTTGCGGGATCTGGTCCTTCTGTGGCGCTACTGGCGTCTCTTGCGGCGCGAGAGACCGCTGGCGTTTGTCGGCTTCACGATCAAGCCCAACGTGTTCGGCTCCATCGCGGCCAATCTGAACGGCATTCCCGTCATCAACAACATTTCGGGATTGGGGACGGCGTTCGTCCGCGGTGGTCTGCTGCTCAGGATTGCCAAGGTCTTGTACCGGGTGGCGTTGGCCCGTTCCAAAATGGTTTTCTTCCAGAACGACGATGACCGGATGCTGTTCGTCGATGAACGCCTGGTTCGCAAGGATCGAACCGCGCTCTTGCCTGGCTCCGGCATCGACCTCGTGCGTTTTGCCCCGTCGTCCGAAGCGCGCACCGGGTCTGGCGCCATCGTCTTTCTTCTCGTGGCCCGGCTTCTCTGGGACAAGGGTGTCGGCGAGTTCATCACGGCGGCCCGTCGGGTTTGCCGTGAGGTGCCCGGAGTGCGTTTCCAGCTGCTCGGCTTTCTTGATGTCGAAAACCGGACCGCGGTCAGCCGCGAGCACGTGGAAAAATGGGTTGCCGAGGGATTGGTCGAATATCTCGGCTCCACCGACGATGTGCGGCCTTTCATGCGTGCCGCCGATTGTGTCGTGTTGCCCTCCTACAGGGAGGGAACGCCGCGCTCGCTGCTTGAGGCGGCTGCGATGGGCAAGCCGCTGATCGCAACCGACGTGCCAGGATGCAGGGAAGTGGTGGACCACGCCGTCAATGGCTTCCTGTGTAAGGTGAGGGACCCTGATGACCTTGCGAGCAAGATGGTCGAGTTTGCGCGGCTGGACGGCTCGTCCAGGGACAGGATGGGGGCCCGGAGCAGAAACAAGGTCGAGCGGCAGTTTTCGGAAACGATCGTCATCGAGAAGTACATGCAGCAGATAGAAAGACTGAGCGCCCTTGCGACGAAATGAGCGGACCGGCCGCACAGGGTCGGATGGAGGATGGTTTTGTCAGTCAGGAGCATAGCGTTGCTTGCCGTCGTGGCTGTTTTGTTTGGTGTTGGCTTTCTGGGCATAATCGTCATGCAGAGGGGCGGCCCGTCCCCCGCGAAGCCGGTAGCCGCGCTCGAGCCGTTTGACGGCAAGCTCGCCATTCCATCGGTCGATGATCTGCGCGTCGGCGGTCGCAAGATCCTGCTGTGCGGGGCGGCGTTTTCCAGGCCTCAGGCTATGCGCCTCCTGGTGACGGAAGCGGCGCGCCGAGACTATCAGGGGCTCGTCCTGGCCTGCAAACCTGTAGGTGCCGGAACACCTTGCGACGGCAAGATCGCTTCCAGGGTTGGCGATACCCTTGTTGTGCAGTGCCTGACGGCTGAGGGGGAAGATTTGGCCACCATACTTACGCAGGGCGGAATTCTCTGCGGCCAGCCGGTTCAGGCCGGCGCAACGTACAAACCTTGCTGAGCGGCCGCCAGTACAGACCGGAGGCTGTTGCGGCGAAGGGAGTGGGTCTTCTTGTCAAGCTGGTCCGGCTGCCCGCATTTGGGTATTTATGGGTCCTTTATTGGGTATGTCGGTTCTTGAATTTTCGGGTATTTTTGGGTATATTTGTGGGTATGACGCTGAAGACCGACTCTCTGCAAATTACCGCCGAGATCCTTGCTCTGGTCGCGGAGATCGACGAATTCAAAGGCGCTTGGCGAGCGCTGGGCGCGCTCGCTCCAGAGCGCCTATCGGCTCTGCGCCGCGTTGCGACAATCGAGAGCATTGGCTCTTCTACCCGTATCGAAGGAAGCAGGCTTACTGACGGCGAAGTGGAGCAGCTGCTCGCCAACCTCGACATCAAATTCTTTGGGTCCCGAGACGAACAGGAAGTTGCCGGATATGCGCAGGTCATGGAAATGATCTTCGCGCATTTCGATGCAATTGATCTGACCGAAAACCACCTGACACAGCTACACCGTGACCTGCTGGCGTTCAGCAACAAGGATGAACGCCATCGCGGTGCATATAAGACACTCGCCAATAATGTCAGTGCGTTCGATGCCGACGGAAAAGAGATCGGCGTCATCTTCGAAACGGCGACGCCTTTCGATACGCCGAAGCGGATGAAAGAGCTTGTCGAGTGGACACGCGACACACTCAACGAGCAAAGCCTGCACCCTCTGCTCGTCGTCGCAATCTTCACGGTGGTGTTTCTGGAGATACACCCATTCCAGGACGGGAACGGACGGCTGTCGCGCGTTCTGACGACGCTCCTGCTGATGCGCAGCGGATATGCGTATGTGCCTTACTCTTCCCTCGAAAGCGTGATTGAGAACAGCAAGGAAGGCTACTATCTGGCGCTACGCCAGACCCAGAAGACGATCCGCAGCCCGAACCCCAATTGGCAGCCATGGGCTGTGTATTTCCTGCGCGCTCTGCAGCAGCAAAAGCGGAGATTGGAGAAAAAAATCGAGCGAGAACGTCTTGTGCTCGGCACGTTACCCGAACTCTCTCTGCAAATCGTTGAGGCCATCAATGAGCGTGGACGCATAACCATCAGCGAGATTGTTAACCTGACAGGTGCAAACCGAAACACCGTCAAAAAACACTTGGCCATTCTGGTCGAAGCGAACCATCTGGCCCAACATGGAACCGGCAAGGGAACGTGGTACGGCCAAAATAGGCGGTAAAGGCTTCAAGTCTGAGGCACGTCGACTTGGTGAGTTGGATCGAGGTGGGGGCATGGAGCCAGATCTCTATGGCCGGCGCGCTCAGCTTGGTCAAATCTTATCGAGCCAGTCACCGCGGAAAGGAGACCTCGAATTTTTGCCCGATAATAAGAAACCTGTGATAGGTAGTCGAAAACTATTAATGCGGTTGGCTAAAGTACTGTGCTCGGACAGACACGCATCAGCTTAAATCGCCTCGCGCGCGCGAAACAGGTTGGAATTGTGGCCAAAAACTGGTACGCGCTAATGAACTGCCTTGGACTGGGTGCGCCGGAAGCGGTGCAGCAAGAGGGGATCGAAGACTGATGAACCTTGTGGTTAAAACTGCGCTTGCCGTATTTGTCGTGTCAATCGGGTTTGGTTCAGCTTCATCGTTTGCCCAGGATGCTTCGTGCAGCTGCGCGACACCCTATCAAGGTTCGGCAAGCCCGATCGGATCCATTCATTCCGCCATCGGTGATGTGATGGTGTCGCAAACAACGGGCTATGGCGCTGCCAAGGTCGGAAGCGCGCTCGATTTTGGTAGCCGTGTGGTGGTTGGCGCCAAGGGCGCGGCCTCCGTTCTGGTCGGCGGCTGCAGTCTGGAGGTTTCGGCCAATTCGAGCCTCGACGTTTCCCGCCTTGGCAACAACATCTGCCTCAAGCTTGTCGGCTCTGAGCAGACGGCTGCTATTCAGCCCTCCGGTGGCGGCGCCGGGTTCGGTCCGCCGGAGGCGATTTTCACGGGCGCGCTTCTGACGTCTGGCGTGCTCGCGGCGACGCAGGACGACGACAACGGCGTCAGCCGCTGACGAAGATTAAGCGGTATTGGCCGCTGTAGTGAAAGTGCTGGATCGGTCGGCGGCCCGGCTAGTTTATTGGATTCGTTAACCATTTGCTTTATTGCTTGGGGTGGGGT
>NZ_RZQP01000420.1:0-2420 GCF_003998165.1 Mesorhizobium sp. M7A.F.Ca.US.007.01.2.1
CTTTTTGTCGGGCCAGCCTGAAAGCGGGCAGCGTTGCGGCCGATTCGATGCTATGAGGCCTGTCGCAATTGTGGATGGCAGGCAGCGAAGGCGGTGTTGAAACATGGCTAAGACCGATATTGCGCGGCGCGTCTACAACCACACCTGGAAGCTCGACCCGATCGTGCGCAGCCTGCTCGACACGGATTTCTACAAGCTTTTGATGCTGCAGATGATCTGGGGCATGTATCCCAAGGTCGACGCAACCTTCTCGCTGATCAACCGTACGACCTCGGTGCGCCTCGCCGACGAGATCGACGAGGGCGAATTGCGCGAACAACTCGACCATGCCCGCACGCTGCGCTTCTCCAAGAAGGAGATGATCTGGCTCGGCGGTAACAATTTCTACGGCCGCAAGCAGATCTTCGAACCGGAATTCCTCGCCTGGCTGGAAGGCTTCCGGCTGCCCGAATACGAACTGTCAAAGTGCGACGGGCAGTATGAACTGACCTTCAGCGGGCCGTGGATGTACACCACGCTGTGGGAAATCCCGGCGCTCGCCATCATCAATGAACTCCGATCTCGCGCGGCGATGCGGGCGTTCGGGCCTTTCGCGCTCGACGTGCTCTATGCCCGCGCCAAATCCAAGATGTGGGCCAAGACCGAGCGGCTGAAGGCGCTGCCCGGCATCCGCATCTCGGACTTCGGCACGCGCCGGCGCCATTCCTTCCTATGGCAGCGCTGGTGTGTCGAGGCGTTGAAGGAAGGCATCGGCGAGGCGTTCACCGGCACCTCCAACGTGCTTTTGGCCATGGACAACGACCTCGAAGCGCTCGGCACCAACGCACATGAGCTGCCCATGGTGTTTGCCGCGCTTGCCGACTCGGAAAAAGAGCTGAGACAGTCGCCCTACAAGGTGCTGCAGGACTGGCAGCGCTACTATGGCGGCAATCTCTTGATCGTGCTGCCCGACGCCTTCGGCACAGCATCGTTCCTGCGCGATGCGCCGGACTGGGTGGCCGACTGGACGGGCTTTCGCCCCGACAGCGCGCCGCCGATCGAAGGCGGCGAAAAAATCCTGTCCTGGTGGCGCGACAAGGGCAAGGACCCCAAGCAGAAACTGCTGATCTTCTCCGACGGGCTCGAGGTCGAGACCATCGAGGAGACTTATCGCCACTTCAAGGGCAAGGTGCGCATGTCGTTCGGCTGGGGCACCAATCTGACCAATGATTTCGAAGGCTGCGCGCCGACGGAAACCAACAGCCTCGACGCCATATCGCTGGTTTGCAAGGTCACCGAGGCCAATGGCAGGCCAGCGGTCAAGCTGTCGGACAATCCGGCCAAGGCGACCGGCGATGTGAAAGAGATCGAGCGGTATCTCAGGATTTTTGGCGAGAAGGACCGGGTGGAGCAGCTGGTCAAGGTGTGAGGGTGCCGGGGTTCTTGGATAGGCCGAGTTCCTTGGCGCCCCCCTCTGTCCTACCGGACATCTCCCCCTCAAGGGGGGAGATTGGACTTGGTCTCTGCTTTCGCCAATCTCCAACGCTTGAAGAATGGCGCCAACAGGCCGTTCTGCCGATCTCCCCCCTTGAGGGGGAGATGTCCGGCAGGACAGAGGGGGGCCTCGTAGAGCACTGCCATCAGCTGTTGGCGTTATTATCTGCGGCGCTGTTTGCCCTCCTCCCCACCCCAGCCTTCGCCCATGCCTCCGACCGTGGTCATGTCCTGCTGCTGCCGACCGGCTATTATCTCGCCGGCGGCGCTTTCGCAGTGGCCGTCAGCTTCCTCGTGCTGGCCCTGCTGCCGCCCGTGGCTCTCGACAAATTCTGGCGTCGGCGCTTGCAACTCTTCACCATCAGCGACGGCGCCCGCACCGCCGTCAGTCTGATATCCTTTGCCGGCTTTGCAATTCTCATTGCCGCCGGCCTGTTCGGCAGCCGCGACCCACTCTCCAATCCGCTGCCGCTGCTGATCTGGACACTGATGTGGGCCGGCCTCACGCTGCTGCAGGGCGTCTTCGGCGACCTCTGGTCGTGGCTCAATCCCTGGTACGGGCCCTGGCGTCTGATCTCACGTCTCTTGCGCGCGGGCGATGAAGGGATACCGCGGCTTCCCCGATGGCTCGGTTGCTGGCCAGCGTTCATCCTGTTTTTCGCCTTTGCCTGGTTCGAACTCATCGATCCGGCGCCCGACGATCCGGCGCGTCTGGCCGTGGCCGCCGGCCTCTACTGGCTATTCTCTTTCCTCGCCATACTGGCGTTCGGCTATCGCGGCTGGAGCCGCAGCGGCGAATTCCTGACGGTCTTCTTCTCCATGGTGGCGCGTTTCGCAATTGTGGTACGGAACGAACATGGCCGGCTTGCCCTGTGCTGGCCGGGCGCAAAGCTGCTGGCCGGGGAGCCCTTGCCGGCCAGCACAGGGCAAGCCGGCCATGTTCGTTC
>NZ_RZQP01000421.1:0-2339 GCF_003998165.1 Mesorhizobium sp. M7A.F.Ca.US.007.01.2.1
GCGTCATCCCCATCCTTTCGGCGAAGACATGCCGGAATGCCGAAACGGATTGATACCCGACGGTCTCGGCCACGGCCTCGGCGCTGATGGCTGGCTTCTTCAACTCGTTGGCGGCCAGGCTCATGCGCAGATCAGTCAAAAAATCGAGGGCGGAGCGACCCAGCTTGTCCTGAAACTGGCGCATGAACGTAGCGCGCGACATCCCGCACAAATCGGCCAGATCGGGCAGTTTCCAAGGCCGTGCCGCATCGGCGAACATTGCCGCAATTGCTGGTGCCAGCCGCGGATGGCCAGCCAGGGCCAACAAGCCTTCGGGGGCTTTCCCGGATTGGCTCGCCGCGCGCAGTACCAGTGTGAAAAGCGCCGAGGAAAGCGCGTTGAGAATGGCGCGCCCTCCCGCCCTGTCACCGGAGGACTCCATCCGCATCAGCCCGACAAGACCGGCAAGTTGGTTGGATGCGGACCCCATGCCGTCTTCTCCATGGCTGTCCACAGCGCGTGTCACCAGGTTGGCGGGCAGGTAGTTGCGGATCAGTCGATCATGGGGTGGCGCGATAAAAAATCGCCCACACAGCAGATCCAGTTGCTCGCCCTCGCCATCATTCTCGCTCAGCATCCATCCGGCTGACCCCCGGCGTTGCTGGGTAGGAATTGGTGTTTGCCCGCTACCGTCGTGCAGTACATGCGCCGCGCCGTGAGGCAGCAGCACAATATCTCCGCTCAGCAGCTCCCGCGCCGCTCTCGTCTTCGGATCCTCGAGAATGGCCCGGCCCTTGACTATGACGTGGTAGGGAATTTCGTTCGCGGCAGCCTTGTTCCAGGCAACGCGCCACGGTGCACCATAGGCGCAGCGGACCTCGAGCTGGCCGGTCACGGTGATGATTTGCAGGAGATGGCTCAGCCAGTCCACTTCAGACATTGGACCTCGAAACGGAGATAGTGAAACGTCTTATCGTAATTATGGATTGTTTGCACAAATCGAAAGTACCAAGAGAGACGGCAACACGCCCGCCGATCATGAATGCGTCTCCAGGTGAAGAACTTGTCTACATGCCGAGCGCGGAGGCACCACGCACTAGATTGCTGCGGCCGTAACGGAGCAACTGGTAAAAGGATGGAGCAGTTTCCTGTCTCTGAACAGCTGCGAGGCCGATCAGCCGCCGCAGCCTACCGCCATCCCCGCACCATATGAGATTGGACGCTGCGCCCTGGGGTCTCCCAATGAGTGTCCGGTGGTCTCACCATCCATCGGTTGCAGCCATTCGTCAGAGCTGATGATGGCTCACGGTCGCTTTCAACAGAGGACGGTATTTGTTATCCAGGCCGATATTTGGAGCCGAGCGATATTGTGATGCTTGCCTTGTGATCCAGGTTGCCCCGCCGCCTTTGATAGACACCTGTTGTTAGGCCTTAGCTTTCCGATTCGCTGGTGTTTTCCTCAACGGCGTTTTTGCAGTTGGCTTGCGGCCGAGTCCGCTGGATTTCGCGAGGGCTGACCGCTGGGCCGCGTAGCTCGGTGCAACCATGGGATAGTCCTTGGCGAGCCCCCACCTGGCTCTGTACTCGTCGGGTGTCATTCCCAGCAACCCAAGGTGGCGCTTCATAGACTTGAACTTGCGTCCGTCCTCCAGGCTGATGATGTAATCGGGAAACACGGACTTTTTTGGATTGACTGCCGGAACAAGCGCGGGCGGCGTCGCTTCCACCGGCTGACCCAATCCCGACAAGGCAGAATTGACGCTGGCGATCAATTCGGGAAGACCGGCCGCCGGAATGGCGTTCTTCTGGACATATGCCGCCACTATGTCGGCGGTGAGCTGCAACAACTGGACCTGCGGTGCTTCAGCGTCATTCTGCATATTTCGAGTTTCCCATTTGATTGGCTTTGTCTCTATTGAGGAACTTTACAACGTGCAACGGCCCACAGATCATGGATGGGGCTCCACGCGAAGAAACCTGTCTATATTTTAAAGCGGTGGCACCGCACCTGACCTACGCGCTGGCAACTGACTGACCACAGGATTGATTCAATGCCGGCTTGAGGCAGTAGCAGGATACCGAGTGTTTATAGCGCAAGTCGGAGTACCGAGGTTCAATCGGGCGCGTCGATAGCGCGACCATAGTCGGCGGCATTCGCCAATCCACAGGGTATGCGTCAGCCGTTTCGCGATCCGGGGGCTGACGCCGCAGAGAAAACCCGCGGGTGGCAACAATCGCGCGGGTGATCTTCTCGATCCAACGGTGTCTAACCGAGATTCCTGGGGATAATCACTCGTCGCTCCGGGACTCGCTGGCGCTTTGACAAACTCGGTTTTCCAGACCGGGGGCCGAGTGCACAA
>NZ_RZQP01000422.1:0-2309 GCF_003998165.1 Mesorhizobium sp. M7A.F.Ca.US.007.01.2.1
GCATGTCGGCGATCGAGTATTGCCGCACGGCGGCCCTTGGCGGTCGGCAGCGGTCGCGCCGTGGCCGACTTCGGCCGCAGATCGAAATCCCCATAGCCATCGACTGTGCCCCGCGGGTTCCTTCCTCGGGGACTTTCGTACGCCTGCCGGCGCCCGAAACTCTTCACGGAAGCAGAAGGTGCGGTTCTGAAACGAACTGGCCAGAAAAGGGCTCCCCTACCGGAAATCGGCGGCAGTCAAAGTGTAAGAGCTGCGGCGGTCGCGAGAATCGGCTTTGCTGGCAATCTTGTGAATGGATGATCGCAAGGTGTCGAAAGCTGAAAGGCATTTTGTTTCCGACGCCGTTGTCCCCACCAAGGCGATGTCCGATTTTGCCAGCGCCGCGATCTCGACGAAGAAACGCACCTCGAACATGCAGTCATGGCCGGTGAAGCGGACGGCGTTGCGGGCTTCATCGAAACTGCGGCTGGGATTGGGAAAGGAGAGCGTCATGATTGGCCCGCCGCTCTCTCGCGCGGGACAATAGGCGGCGCGGTAATCCACGCCGTGCGACGCTCGGCATTGCGCTGGTTGAGGGGGTCAACATGCGGCGTGTCGCATCGGGGCGGCTGAGGCCGGCCATGGCAACGCCGTCTCCGTGTGCCGGAATTCCCGAGAAGACGTGATAGACGGTCCAGGAACGATCCGCTTCACGCGGCGTCCGTATTGGCGATTTGTGAAGTCGCGTCCCGGCGCGCCACTTTCGTGTTCCCAAATCCGAAGCGCGGCGGCATTGCACTGCCAATCGGTTTCAGTGTTGCGGACAATCGTGACGTTGGCCTTTCCTCATTTAATCGCTTCAGAGGCGAGAACGCCCGAATAGAGCGTTGCGCCATTCGTGTCGGCGATCGTCATGGCGTCCGGCCGCTGTGGCATGTTCAGGGTCCCAGCCAAAAGCCTGGCGATTTCGATCGCATCTTCGAGGTCGGCGGCTTCCGCCGTCTCGCGGCCGAGCACGGCATGCGCATCGTCCGCTTCGCGGGTGCGATAGAATTCGATCACGATCTTCATCGCCGTCCCGTCTCGCCGTGTCAGTTCTTGCCTTTGCCGCGCGGGGCGCTGATGTTGGCGGTAAGCCTGGTCTGGGCACCGAACACGCTTTCAGGCTTAGGCAGTGCCTTTTCCAGCTTCGGCTTCCTGATTTCCCGGCTCGAGCGTTTCTGTCCCTTTGACATGTGCGAACGTCCTTTCAGAGAGTGTTATGATGTCACTGGGCGACGTGGCGACCGGTTCGAGACTGTCCTGGGTCGCCACCCGTTCATGACGTTCGCCGTCGCTGCGGATGCGGTATTGCAGCGAATCTCCCCTCGCAGGGAGCGTGGCCCTGATGCGGTAGATTTCCGCGGTCTGTGGAAACGTGCCAAAGCCGCCCTTCAGCCGGACAGCCTGTCCGACGGCAAACAGATGCGTTGCGGCTTCGCGGCGGATCGGGCGTGGGTTGCGTTGCATCAGGGTTGTGGTTTTCATCATTGTCTCTGGTCCTGCTCCAGTGCGGCTTCAAGCGATGCCGGTTCGATCGGCACCATCTGCTGCGTGGCTCCGACGGCGGAGATCGCCGGCAGGTGAATGAAGGTGGCCACGCGGCGCCATGCGATCAGCGAAGCCCCTTCGAGAGCTTCCTCGTCTTGATCGACGCGATACGCTCCAGGTGGTTGCGGCGTATCGAAGCCAGGCAGCGAAAACGCCGCCCTGAAGCGAACGATTGAAGATGTGGTGCGGCTGGTCATCAGTTGCGGCTTCCCGCGGAAACGCACGACGCCTTTCCGTATCATTCCCACTCGAACCGCCGGAGCGATGCCCGACGCTGCCAGTATATCCGTGGTCAGCGTCGGTTTCATTCCAGGGTTCGAGCGGGACGAAATGTGCGCCGGATCGGCTCATGCACTCGTTTTCGAGAATTGGTGGTGAATCGCAGGACTCTGACACAAAGCCAACTCTACCAAATCAACGAGCTTTACATATGCGCCTCAATTGCGTTGCAAACAAGGTCTCGGCGCCTTTTCTTTTTGGCTTTTAAATAACAAATCGATGTCCGTGAAATTCAAGGCGGCAGAAAGTTTTCCGCCAACGCAAATAAATTCTGCGAGGCTCGAAATTATTTCGTTCGATTGTTTGGGGCATACACGAGAATTAATTCTGGCATTCCTATCTATCGAGTGCCAACGCGTCTATAGAGGAGGGGCGTGGCCGCCTGTGCCGGCCCCCAGAAAGAAAGTTCCCATGAAATTTCGGCCACTCCACGACCGCGTCGTCATTCGTCGCGCCGAAGG
>NZ_RZQP01000423.1:0-2298 GCF_003998165.1 Mesorhizobium sp. M7A.F.Ca.US.007.01.2.1
TTGTCAGGCACAAAAAAGAGCGGCGGGCCGGGCCCGCCGCTCTTTGACTTGGAGATCGACTTCGGTTGTTAGTTGTTGCCGAAGAGGTTGCGGTCGGCACCTTGCGGAGCAGACTTCTGGGTGGTGTCACCCGACGAGTTCAGCAGCTTGTAGACCGGCGAACCGGTGTTGCGTACCGAAGAGGTGCGCGTGCTGTCGACCGAAGTCGTGGCGGCAGGCTGATTGGCACCATTGGAGCCAAAATTGTCGCTGCCGGCGAAGGCACTGCCGGTGATGGCCAGAACGGCGGCGGCAGCAATAAGGATCTTGTTCATTTTAGTCTCCTGAATTCTGGATTTCGCCAGGACGGCAGACACAGCTGCCGTCGGTTGCGAAATTGGTTGTTAGCGACCGAAGAGGTTACGGTCGCTGCCCTGAGCGGGCGTCTGGGCAGCCGGTTCCGAGGTTTTGGTGGAAGCCGTGTACGACTGGTCCACAGCGGCGGCAGGCTGGTTGGGGCCGTTCGAACCGTAGTTGTCGCTGCCCGCGAAAGCGCTGCCGGTGATGGCCAGAACGGCGGCGGCAGCAATGAGGATCTTGTTCATCTTGAATACTCCTGAATGTCTGAATTTCGCCAGGGCGGCGGGCGAGCCCGCCGTCGACCGGGAAACTGGGAATCGGCTGTTAGTTGTTGCCGAAGAGGTTGCGGTCAGCACCCTGGGCAGGCGCCTGAGCAGCCGGTTCCGACTTCTTGGTCGAAGCGGTGTACGAGCTGTCGACAGCAGTGGCTGCCGCGGCGTTGGAACCGTAGTGGTCGCTACCAGCGAAGGCGCTGCCGGAAATGGCCAGAAGGGCTGCGGCAGTGAGAATGATCTTTTTCATTTTTGGTACTCCAGTATCGTCTTTTTTCCGTCCGTCTAGCGGCGTGTCTTGGAAATGAAATCGCGTCGTTCGGACAGCCCCGATGTGGGAGGGCAAGGTCGTCTTTTCCAATCACGAAGTTGTTCCGTGTGGACCATGAATCCACACCTTGAAATTGTGCCAACGGAATCTAGGGATGCATTTTTCTTCTTCATATCAGTGTGTTAGGTGTAGCCACCTGATGGATCACTGACTGTTTCAGAGGCCCAGCGTTCACACCGTCCTGCACGCACCGTCAACAGAAACGAACCGTTCGGTTCGATTTTAGGGCGAACTAATAGTCACTTTTCGAAACCATTAACCTTTTTTGACCCCCCGCGAAGGGTCGGATTCGGGAAGATCGCAGCCGGCAAATGGCCGCCCGGGAGGTGGGATCTCGGCCCGCGACGAGCTGCAGTAGCGTTTCGCATGCCGTGTCGCGCCGCATGGATACGATGTCGTTTTCATGCCGACGGCGCGCCCGCGATCGTGGTTAGATCATACCATCTCAGGTGCCGCTTCGTGACGACGAGGCGGAGAATTGGGAAGCCGGTCAGAATCCGGCGCTGCCCCCGCAACGGTGGTGGAGTTCAAGTCGCAACGGGAGACCACTGGGCAACCGCCTGGGAAGGTGTCGCGATGGTCCGCAAGGACAACTCCAGAGCCCGGAAACCAGCCCGAGATTTTTAGACTCGACTGATCGCGGTGGGCGGTCAAGAGGTGGATAGCGCATGTCCGGCACACAGCCGGCCTGCGCTTCAATCCTTCCTCCGTCACCACCAGTTCAGTCCTTAGGAACGAGGACAGGACATGGATATCCGCAACGACATGCTGAGGCTCCTGAAGGGGCGCCGGCAAGGCTTTTCGCTGGAGCAGCCCTTCTACACCGATCCGGACTACTTCAAGCTCGACATGGAGCTGATCTGGTATCGCGACTGGCTGTTCATCGGCCATGATTGCGAACTGCCGAAGCCGGGCAGCTACATCACCGTGCAGGTCGGCGATTATCCGGTCGTCCTTGTCCGCGACCAGCACGGCAAGATCAACGCCTTCCACAATTCCTGCCGCCATCGCGGCAGCCGCGTGTGCAACACGGAGAAGGGTACCGCGGCAAAGCTCGTCTGCCCGTATCATCAGTGGACCTACGAGCTGGACGGCCGCCTGCTGTTTGCCCGCCAGATGGCCGACGGTTTCGACAAGAGTGATTTCGGCCTGAAGCCGGTCGCCTGCGAGAGCGTCGGCGGCTACATCTTCATCTGCCTGGCCAAGGAACCGGCAGATTTCGCGCCGATGCGGGCGATGATCGAACCCTATCTTTTGCCGCACCGGCTGCGTGAAGCAAAGATCGCCTTCGAGAGCACGATCGTCGAGAAGGGCAACTGGAAGCTGGTCTGGGAAAACAACCGCGAGTGCTACCAC
>NZ_RZQP01000424.1:0-2267 GCF_003998165.1 Mesorhizobium sp. M7A.F.Ca.US.007.01.2.1
CCATTGGGACGGCGCCGCGCTCGCCGACCTTTGCACGCAGATCGAAAAACTCGGGGTATCCCAGCGGTCGGCGCCATTCGACGCCGCGGCGATCGCCGCTGAGGTCGTCGCCATGCGTCCCGATGCCGAAGTCTTTGGCTGGTGGCTCGCCGACCTGGTACTGGCGCAACGCCTGGGCTGGCCGCAGCCCCTGCCGCTCCTAATGGCGCAGGGTTTTGGACCATCTTTCCGCACCGAGGCCGGCGGTGGCCGGCGCATCCGGCCCGGGGACAAGAATTTTGAGCGGGCGGTTTGCATCGCGCTCGTCGCGGCCGCCGCGGACGCTTGTCGGTTGGCCGCCGAGCTGTCGCGCCGGGCCGAAAAACTCCTGGCGGTGGCGCCGAAACTGCGCGCCAAAGGCGCCGGCGACGTAATCTTTCTGCTGCTCAGTGAAGACGCCGTGTCCGGATCGCTGACGACGGACAATCTGTCGCGCTTTGCATCGCGACGGCTGTTCGAACGGCTGCAGCAACTGGAGGTCGTGCGCGAGCTCTCCGGCCGCCCCACATTCCGGCTGTTCGGGCTGTAGCGATGAGCGAAGCGTCCGCCCGCCGCAAGCCAAACGATCAGCCGGCGCTGCTCGACACCGAACTGGAACATCTGCCGCCGGAGCTGCGCTGGTGCGAATGGATGGCCCGCGTCGAAGCGGTGATCTTTGCGGCAAATGAACCGGTGACACGTAGTGTCCTCGCGCGGGTGGTGGGAAAAAACTGCAATATCGAGCTGATCATCGACGACATTCGCGCCGAACTCGCCGGCCGCCCTTACGAGCTGGTCGCGGTCGCCGGCGGCTGGCAGCACCGGACCAAAAAGGTTTTTGGCGACGCCATTCACGCAGCCTTCGGCACGGCAGCGGGCGAGGGAGCAAAAGAACTGTCGCAGGCGGAGGCGCTTGTCTTGATGTGCATTGCCTATTTCCAGCCGATCACCCGTGGCGAGCTGTCGAGCTTTTTCGGCAAGGAGGTGTCACGTGACCTGATCGGCGTGCTGCGCGCTGAGCAGCTGGTCGCCTCGGGGCCGCGCAGCCCGCAGCCGGGCGCGCCCTACACCTATGTGACGACCAAAACTTTTCTGTCGCAGTTCGGGCTCGACACGCTGCGCCAGCTGCCGGATTTCGAGGCGCTCGAGGACGCCGGGCTGCTGTCGAAGGAGAAGCTGCTGGATCATCCCAGGGTTTGCAGATATCGACGATGATGGCGCCAGCGCCGCGCTCGACGAATAGATGATCCCATCACGGCGGGACACACGCGATCTCGCCGCTCGTCACATAGAAGATTGCGCCACGCACGCCGTCTGGTCTCGCCGGCTGGGTCCTTCGCGTGACGGAAGGGAGGTGGCGGCACGCGTCCGCTTGTCGATGAAGGATAAGCGAACAGGCAATTGATCGAGCCTGGTCGCACATGTCGATCACCATTGAGAGCTCTCGAAGGGAGAAAGTTCAATTGAACCACGTCTACCTTGAGCTTCTCGCGACGATTGAGGCGTTAAGATCCAGCCCATCGGGGCGACCATTCAGACGCTGATGGACAAGGTTCGCGACCTTTCACAGACGATCAAAGCCCTGAAAGACGATCTCCACCAGACAGCCGGCTATGGCCTGCTAAGAACCTAGCCAGCCGGCGAGTGCCCATCCCGGCCATTGTCAGCGAGGCGGCCATCCCAACAAGATCGCCTTGCCGCCACCGCCAATGGCGGATGCTGACAGCAGCGCCATAAGAACGCCAACGTAGATGGGGAAGATCATCCTCGGGCTATTCGTCCTTCCAAATGACAGTCTTCCCCCGAAAATCCCAATGAAATTTGAGGTTGGCTTTCAGTACCTCGGTGGGGATCCTCGGCTCGATCGCTGTGTGGAGAGCGTTATACGTTTCTCGGCAGAAGCTCGGCGGCGGGACATTCAGCTTGTACCCCGACGGGTACCTAAAATCTTGCTGAGAATTCATCAGGTCAAGGTTGTTGGCAATCATCTTCACGTTCCCAATCGGCGGCATTCCTAGGGCCACTGCGGCTTCGTAAATGTCCTCGATCTTGTGACCGAAGCCGAGCCGGAGACCGCGTTTCGACACGCCCTTTGAAGCTAGATACGCTTTCAAGAGGAGTTCTAGGTGTGAGCTTTCGAGAGGTTGTCCATTCGGACCGGACCGAGGAGACTGGAGTTACCACGCTTCAGCATCCATCGGAGGGTCCGAATGAACATCCACAAGAATGCCCGTCTCACACCGCTGCGT
>NZ_RZQP01000425.1:0-2263 GCF_003998165.1 Mesorhizobium sp. M7A.F.Ca.US.007.01.2.1
CTCGCTGCACTGCCCCGCAAGACGACAACGTCCCCGAGCCTCAGCTCGACTGCGGCCAGCCTGCGGTCGAGGCGCTCCCCACGACGGCTGACGGCCAGGAGGTTGACGTTGAAGCGATCGTAAAGGGCAAGGCGCTGGGCGGTCCAGCCGATCAAAGAGGAGCTTTCACCGATTACGGCTTCGATAGCGACCATCTCGTTGGTGGTGTCGTCACCACCGCCCCTATCCCCGGTCACGCTGAGCCTGCCCTGGGAGACAAGGCGATCCAGCGCTTCTGGGTCGCCCTCGAGCAACAGGATGTCATCCACCTTGAGGACCACGTCGGGCAGTGGCGTCATCCGCATCGTGCGATTGCGCAGGATCGACGTCACGATTGCATCGCCCCCGGCGAGCTTCATGAGGTCTGCGACGGTTTTCCCGAGCACCGTGGAGTCGGCGACAATTCGAGCCTCTGTAAGGTAATTCTTGATGTCGAGGGCTTCATTCAGTGACCCGCCATGCTTTTCGCGCACCGGCAACAACCAATAGAAAAACAGCAGGAAGATCGTTCCGGCAGCGGCTATGGCAGCTCCAACAGGTGTGAAGTCGAACATTGTGAAGGCGGTTCCGATCAGCTCCTCTCGCACTCGGGACACTACGATGTTGGGTGATGTTCCCACCTGCGTCATTAGTCCGCCGAGCAGTGACCCGAATGCCATGGGCATCAGGAATATCGAGGGTGAAATGTTAGACCGGCGCGCGAACTGGAAGGCGATCGGAATCATGATAGCGAGCGCCCCGATATTCTTTACAAAGGCAGAGAGGATCGTGACCACGATCACCAGCAGCGCCAGTTGCGACCGAACTCCCGATAATTTCGGAGCAAAGCGCTTGATCGCTGCCTCCATGATTCCCGAGCGTGCTATCCCTGCGCTCACCAGCAGAGCACTGCCGACAATAACCACGATATCGTCGCTGAACCCGCTGAAGGCTTCGTCAAAAGGCACAATGCCAACCGTGACAGCAAGCAACAGTGCCACAGCCGCGACCAGATCATATCGATAGCGACCCCACACGAACGCTGCCATCATCACGAAGGTTACGGCAAATGACAAAATTTGCGGCGTAGTCATGTCTTCGAATGCCCCGGCCCGCCAGTGCGACTAATGAGAACGGCCAAACCGCCCCTTTTGTTGCTTCGCTCATTGCTGGGCCAAAGCGGTCCGGCGGCGTTTGGCCAGGAGCGGATCGGCAGCGTTTAGAAACGGATTTTACGAAGCGGTCTTCGGACTTTGACAGACATCGATGTGCCCCGACCAATCCGACGCTTCAGCCCCAAACCAGGAAGGCCCGAGCCGGGATCAAAAAGCATGCGCTTGCCTCATGTCGAGTCCACCTGGAAAATCGCCCGGACACCACGGATCGGGCGGCGTGCGGAGATCTTTTTCTCACCTGAAGTGCCACAGCAACACCCCCGATATGCAGGGAGGGTGCCTCTGGTGCCTGACCCGTGGGCGAGCAGTTTTCTTCGCTACATTCGATTCTCAGGAAGCTTGAATCACGCGGCCTCTCTTTTGTTTTCGTAGCTGACAGGAGCCCCCTCGAAAGCCAGATCACTCCCGCGAGCCCAGTTCTTCTCAGCATCGATCAGCTCATTCTCCCCAGTCAAGCCGTTCAGAAACAGCCTGAGTACGTGCGCAGCTGTCCGTTCTCCGGCCCGCGAAGCAACAGGTACGCCGCGCTGTTCGCAGACCGTCGCACAAACACGGGCAAGCATCACAATATCGCTCGGTTCCAAAAATCGACCTGGATACAACATACCGTCCTCTGTTGGAAAGCCTCGTGAGCCTTTGATTACGCGAGGTCACCGGCAGCAACAATCAACTATGATAGTCTGCACCTCGACTGGGTCAGCAAATTTGAGCGGCCCTTCAGACGATCAGCATTGCGCCCCTCCGGATCGGAAGGACGGGGCTATCAGGTGGGTTTTCCCGGCAGGTCGATCCGATTCGAATCGCGTGGGCTTGGGAAATGCGCACGGTCGCAGGTCTAAGGCAAGTTGGCCGGTGAAATGCCATGTCGGCATTTTCGGGCACCTCGAATTGAAGCCTGATTTGCAGAAGCTGGAATCGCTTGATGGCGAAGACTGCGCAAATCAGATAGAGGCGCGCGCCATCGCCCGGTGAAAGGGACCTCAACGAGTTGCCGCGTAAATCACGTTTGGAGGCCTGACCGTCGCTCATCCCCTCTGCCAAAGCAGGGAACAAGATCCTGTTTGCAATGT
>NZ_RZQP01000426.1:0-2228 GCF_003998165.1 Mesorhizobium sp. M7A.F.Ca.US.007.01.2.1
GCGTTCTGGTCCCACGTGGTCATCGACGCCCATTCGGCACGAGGATGGCGAACTCCTGGGGTTCGCGAAGATCACACGCGACATTACGGAGCGGAAGAAGGCGCAGGAGAAAATGGATGCGATCGGCAAGCTAACGGGCGGCGTCGCCCACGATTTCAACAATTTGCTGATGGCGATTTCGGGAAGTCTCGAGCTGCTCCGCAAACGACTTCCCGACGATCCACAATTGCTGCGTCTTCTCGACAACGCGGTGCTCGGGGCGCGACGGGGAGCGTCCTTGACGCAGCGCATGCTGGCTTTTGCCTGGCGGCAGCAACTCGATCCAAAGCCTGTCGACCTAATTGGCCTAAATCCAGGGAATGAGAGAATTGCTGGAGCGGTCGCTTGGCTCAAGGGCGATCATAGAAACGAAATTTCCGCTCTCGCTCGATCATGTAATGATCGATGAAAGTCAGATCGAACTTGCCTTGCTCAACCTGTGTGTCAACGCCAGTGACGCCATGCCTGATGGTGGGCCGATCATCATTTCCGCCCGGATGGAACAGGTCGGCGAAAGCAATGGTGCTGGCTTGGCTCCCGGCCATTATGTCTGCCTCTCGGCAGCCGACAGTGGCGAAGGAATGGACGAAGGGCGACGGAACCGTTTTCACCACAAAAGGCGCTGGCAAAGGTACGGGTCTCGGTCTGTCCATGGTGCATGGGATGACAGAGCAAATGGGCGGGTGCCTAGTGCTCAAGAGCTCCAGGGGAACCGGAACCTCAGCGGAACTATGGCTGCCGATCGCAACCGCGAGCTCAGAAGTCGCGCGCGGGCCGGATGTTCTGACCGAGGAAGTCATCGAGGCGGTGTCTCTGCGAATTCTGGCGGTGGATGATGGGGACGCCCTGGTCCTGTTGAATACCGCTGCGATGCTCGAGGATCTCGGCCATACCGTTGCGAAGGCGCATTCTGCGGCCGCCTTCCTTGCGCTGTTGGAGGAGCACCGGTTCGACCCCGTTATAACGGACTACGCGATGCCGAAGACGACTGGCCTACAGCTGTCGAAGGCGATTAAAGACAAGTGGCCGAGCGTCCCCGTCATTGTAGCAACAGGCTACGCCGAACTCCCTGGCACTCCCGAGATCAAGATTCTCAGCAAGCCATTCACGGAAAAGGAGCTAGCGAGCGCGATAACATCTGTTCGCTTTATTGGGCCGCCGGCCCGGCCAATGTTCCGTCGAGCCAAACGAAATACCGTCGCTCACGGTTGCTTGACTCCGGCCTCACTGCAACAATATCCCGACTGTGGCGCTCTGGCCTTGCACGATCGCCATCGCGGCGGGTTGATCCATTTACCTGGGGTCTACCGCCAGCCGCGCAACCTTGCATAATTCGGGCAAACTCACTTCCAACTGCAGAGTTACACTATGATGCCAATCTACATCGGGTACGACCCACGCGAAGCCCGAGTCCTCGAGGTGGCGCGATGGAGCGCCTTCCGCCGGACAAGCACGCCGTTGCAGATCCACCCACTGGTGCTCAAAGACCTTGAAGCCCAAGGAATCATGAAGCGACCGATGGAGGTACGTGACGGTAGGCTCTGGTGCCCGATCTCCGAGGCACCGATGGCGACCGAGTTTGCCATATCGCGCTTTGCCGTTCCGTTTATGCGGCAAGGCGGCTGGGCCATGTTCTGCGATTGTGACGTTCTTTTTCTGCAGGATCCCGTCAAGCTGCTCGACCTGGTCGATCCTTCCTACGCGATCATGGCGGTTAAGCACCGGCAACGCGAGTCTGAAGCCGTCAAGATGGACGGACAAACGCAGACGTTCTATCGGCGCAAGAACTGGTCGTCGGTCGTTTTGTGGAATCTAGATCATCCCGCCAACAAACGACTGACGAACGAAATGCTTAATACGTGGCCCGGACGTGACCTCCACGCCTTCAAATGGCTCGAGGATCATGAGATCGGGGAGTTGCCTCTGGCATGGAACTACCTCGTAGGGGCGTCGGCTTCCGAACTCGACCCCGCCGAAGTGTCGCTGGCGCACTACACGCTCGGCGGTCCCTGGTTTGCCGGTTGGTCGGGCGCCACACAATGGGACGAATTGTGGAGCCGAGAAGAAAGCATTCTGCGTGCGTTTGAGGAAAATGCGGTTCAGATCCCCGCATGAAACCTCCGCTTTCGGATCTCTTGCCCGTGCTCTCAAAGCCCATCCTCCGCTTGCCCAGGCTCACGGGTCCCGCC
>NZ_RZQP01000427.1:0-2227 GCF_003998165.1 Mesorhizobium sp. M7A.F.Ca.US.007.01.2.1
GAAATATTGAGGCAGCCTATCGTCTGGGCGATCGGCATGTGAAGAGTTCGCCGCCAGACTATGCGGACGCCGCAACATGGTACCGACGGGCGGCAAATGCCGGCCATCAGGCTGCTGCCCGTGCGTTGGCATCGCTTTATCTTTCCGGAAACGGAGTCGCACGGGACGTCGAAGAGGGAGCGCGCTGGCTGCGTACGTCCGCAAATGCGGGAAATCAGCAAGCGCAGGTCGACTTTGCCAATCTGGTTATCGAAGGAGCAGGCGAGCCTGGCGACCGCGCCAGCATCGCTGGATGGTTCGAGGCGACCGCCTCATCGGGCGATCTGATTGCAGCGTTCAACCTCGGCCTCTGCTTTGCCGAGGGCGTCGGCGTGCGAAAGGACGAGGAGCAAGCTGCCCGATGGGTGAGGCGGGCAGCCGAAGGCGTGGCCGATGCGCAATATGCCTACGCGCGAATGCTTCAGGATGGGCGCGGCGTGGCTGCCGATCTGAAACAAGCCCGTTGCTGGTTTGAGCGGGCGGCCAATGCTGGCATGGTCGACGCGCAGGTGGCGTTTGCCGAAATGCTTCTCAACGGACGTGGCGGCGCCTGTTTGCCTCAGGCTGCCGCGCAGTGGTTCAAGCGGGCAGCCGCAGCCGGGCACGCCGGGGCTATGTTTGCGATCGGTGCCCAGTACGCGAATGGCCAAGGTCTGTCCTTCGACCCGGTCGCAGCGCAGAAATGGTTCGCGGCCGCCGCCGAGCGGGGACATGGCTATGCCCAACTCATGCTCGGGGGCTATCTCTGCAATGGTCGTGCCGGGGAACACAACCCGGTAGCAGGCCGCCTTTGGCTCGAGCGAGCATTTGCGCAGGGTGTTCAGGAAGCGGCGAATGAACTCTCATAGTTTGCCTCGAAGGCTGGCTCTGCGGGGGCCATAGGTCTGGTGGAAGAGCTACGCTCTGTTTAGGATCCGAGCACCGAGCGCCAATTATCGCTCCTGATTGTGGTCCTTAAATTGGGCCGAGCGGACTCGCCGCTGCAGCGGGACGCCAAGGACGGTGTCGTTTATGCAACCGCGAAGAGATCGCGCCAAGAAACCGAGATTGAATTGGCCGGCGCCTGGCCGGCGGACGCCAGTCGGGATAGGGAGCGGGCCACACGGAACAGATCCGCCGCCGGAAAGTGGATGCTGCCCGGAAAAGCCCGTCCTCGATCTTGCCCGATGGCCGCTACCGGGGAGCAAGATTGCTTGCCATCGCATGCCGGGACGTCTCAACCGTCGACATATTCCTGCTCGAATCCAGCAAACTTAGTCAGGCCCTGCTGATCGAGCACACGAACGTGGCCCTGCCGAAATTCGAGAAACTTGCGCTCGCGCAGTTCCCGCAGCATCCGGTTGACATGAATGGGAGTGAGTCCCAGTGCGTCCGCCAGATCGTACTGGGTGAGAGGGCATTCATAGCTGTTGCGCGTGACAGAGCCGATTCGTTCCAGACGCGTCATCAGTTCGAGGAAGAGATGCGCCGTCCGCGCCAAGGCGCTGCGTCGTCCCACATTGGTGAGATGTTGAGCGACAACCGCTGCATTGTGCACGAGGGTTTCGAGAACAAGGGAGAACAGATGGGGCGACTGCATGGCCGCAACGGCAAATGTCTTGGTCGAAGCCACCAGAACTGAAATTTCGGTTTGAGCCACAAACGTTTCAAGAGCCCTGCCCGAGTAGGACTGAGGTAGGACGATGTCGCCTTTCAGTGCAAAATCTAGAATCTGTCGCTGCCCGCCGGCAAGTTCATGAGAAATGCACCCCCAGCCCGACTCGACAATGAACATGCGATCGCAATCCTCGCCCTGATTGACGATGACCGTCTCCGCCAGATAGCGCTTCGGCGTGAATCCCAGCCTTTTGATCAGCGCCGTATCGTCCTCATACGACAGGCGTTTTTCATTCCCGCGCAAAAATGGATGTGGCGTCATTCAGAAGCAACCCCGCCCAACTACTGCCCGAACTACCTCCCTCGCATACACCGTACATTAAAATTGATGTGAAGAATATGCTCCAATGCACTATCGATGACGTGGCAACGGCAGTTTTGGTTGAAGATAACAAGTTTTTCCCGGTCGGCCGATGGCGACAGGTTAAGTCTTATTTCTCTTGAAATTTTCCCGCATGGAATCGACTATTTCGCTGGCGACGAGGCAGCTGCGATTGTCCGCTTGCTCGGCGGCATTTCGTAACGTCATCGA
>NZ_RZQP01000428.1:0-2217 GCF_003998165.1 Mesorhizobium sp. M7A.F.Ca.US.007.01.2.1
TGCCCACAAGAGCGACGTCGACAAGTTGCAGTCAGCTGCGGCGCCAGTCGATGCAACCTATGCCGACATGCAGAAGACGGCGCATGCCGATGCTGTAAGCATGTTTGAAAGCTACGCCAGGGACGGCGACAATTCCGCTCTCAAGTCGTTTGCAAGCGAGACGTTGCCGACACTCAAGATGCATCAGGAGATGGTTGGCAAGGTCGCGGCTGCCGCTCCTGCCCCCGACAGTTCCGCGCCAGCCGCGTCCGATGCGGCCGCCACAAATTCTGTGGCCCCGGTGCCTGGCGCCAACAGCTTCACCGAGGACCAGGCCAAGAGCGCCATCGAAAAGGCGGGCTACTCGGACGTCTCCGCCCTGACGAAGGATGACAAGGGCATCTGGCGTGGAACGGCGAGCAAGGACGGCAAAGCAGCACCCATCGCCCTCGACTTTCAAGGCAACGTCGTTGCCGGCAAGAATTGATCTCCAACCAAGGACAAATCAAATGAAAACCGTAACAGGCCTCTTCGACAATTATGATCAAGCAAGCGACGCTGTGGGCGAGCTTGAAGCCACGGGCGTTCCGCACGACGATATTAGCATCGTGGCGGGTAATTCGGGCGGCCGGCTTACGGGCGAAGCGTCGGAGGCTGGCGAGGATGCGGCAGCAGGGGCTGGTGTCGGCGCCGTAGTCGGCGGGGCCGGCGGCCTGCTCACCGGCCTTGGCCTGATGGCCATACCTGGTCTCGGCCCCGTGGTTGCCGCGGGCTGGCTGGCAGCGACTGCGGTCGGCGCTGTCGGCGGTGCCGTGGTCGGTGGCGCAGCTGGCGGCATCATCGGCGCGATGACAGAGTCCGGTGTGCCGGAAAGCGACGCACATGTTTATGCCGAAGGCGTTCGGCGCGGGGGAACAATGGTTATAGCCAGGGTCGAAGACGACCTTGTCCCCGACGCGGAACAGATACTGAAGCAATATAATTCCGTCGACATAGCCCATCGGCGAACCGAATACGAAGCAGGCGGTTGGACCGGCTTCGATCCAACGGATGAAGTCTACACAGGTGATGACCTGGAAAGCGCCAGAGGTCGTCGCAACGTGTGAGATGAAATGACTGGGCGGCTAACAGCCGCCCTCGTCCTTCCTGCGCGATGTGCAACGCTGGTATCTCAGGTAGCACCAAGGTCGAATGGTCGTCGCGACGACTTGCAGTTCACCAGGGCCCTGCCGCTGAGCAACACACGACTTGTGATGCTGATCGCAGCCCGAAAGGGCCTCGTATTCTCGAAGAAAGAGTTATCGGCCTGTCGTCATCACGAAGGTGAACCGGCTTTTCCTAGGTGAGAAACGACGTCAATACTCCGCCAAGCCCCTGACAATCTCCCTGCGGTGTATAGTCCATGGCCTAAGGTTTGTTTGCTGGCTTTCCCTTTGCCCCGATAGAGCGGCCGGAACACAGTTTCTGTTGCCGCGGGCGGGACGAGAGGGGAACTGCTGGCGACACTGACCGCAGGTTGGCCAGCCCGCGTCAGGCTTGCGCGGCGACCTCATTCACGAATGTGGTGTCGTGTGGGATTTCCAAGAAGGCATCCGAATATCGGATGTCAGTTCATTGGCCAGACGATCATAAGCATCGGCACAGCAACAATGACTACGAGGAAAGACAGGGGCAGTCCCAGACGCGGATAGTCGCTGAAGCGGTAGCCACCCGGCCCCATGACAAGCGTGTTGCACTGGTGTCCGATCGGGGTGAGAAAATCACAGCCGGCGCCAATGGCGACAGCCATCAAAAACGGTTCGGGCCTGTAGCCCAGATCACTAGCAAATTCGGCGGCGATAGGCGCCATGACAAGGACGGTGGCGGCATTGTTGAGGAATGGCGTAATGGCCATGGCGGCGACAAGGATGAGCGTCAGTGCGCCGGACGCCGGAAGGAGGGTCCCCAGTCTAGCAAGCTCGCCGGCAACTACTCCCGTAGCTCCTGTACTGCGTAGTGAATCGCTCACTGGAATGAGAACGGCGAGCATGACGAGGATAGGCCCATCGAGCGATTGGTAAACATCGCGGAGCGGAATGACCTTGAAAAGCACAATCGCGACCGCGGCCGCGAAAAAAGCGACGGACACTGGCAGCAGCCCAAACGCCGTCGCCACCATGGCGAGAGCAAGGACCACTACCGGCACGATACCCTTGCGGACGCTACCAAGAAGGATAGCCCTTTCTGCCAGCGGTAAGC
>NZ_RZQP01000429.1:0-2192 GCF_003998165.1 Mesorhizobium sp. M7A.F.Ca.US.007.01.2.1
AGGTTCATCGCGCCCTTGATGATGCCGTTGGTCTCGAGGAATTCCTCGTCGCACTGGGCGATGATGTCGACAATGGCATTGCCGATGCAAAGCACGTCATAATCCGGCATCAAAATCTCCGCCAAAAACCCGAGCCGGCTTCTTGCCACGCCGGCCCGGCGCGGGTCTAGCGATTTGAAACCGGTTTGCCTAGGGCGTGACACGCAACTTTGGCGGAACAGGCAAAGGCGCATCAGCCGCGAGGCGCTATGAGAATTCGACCGTGGCCGAAGCATTTCATCGCCGCACCGCCTATAAGCCTGGATCAGACGATCCCGCTTCGAAGGCGAGCCAGCCCCCAATGTCTACAAAAAGCATGTCGACGAAGAACGAGCCTGCAAAAAACGATCTGACCACCGACCTGGTACTGCTCGTCGTGCTGGCAGTGCTCTGGGGCGCCTCCTACACCTTCATCAAGATCGGCGTCGAAACCATCCCGCCGGTCACCTTCATTGCCGCCCGCACCCTGATCGCTGGCGGCATCCTGTTGGCCATCATCCGCTGGCGCGGGCTCGCCTTGCCGGGCGACGCTGCAAGCTGGCGCCGCTTCGCCTTCCAGGCCTGCCTCAACAGCGTTATTCCGTTCACCCTGATCGCCGCGGCCGAACGCTCGGTCGATGCCGGCCTCGCCACCATCCTCAACGCGACCTCGCCGATCTTCACCTTCCTCTTGACCGCGCTCATCACCCGCCACGAGCCGGTCACCTTGCGCAAACTGATCGGTGTGGGCGCCGGCATTGCCGGCATCTGCCTCATTATCGGCACGCAGGCGCTGAGTGGCCTCGGTCATGAATTGTGGGCGCAATTGGCAATCGTCGCCGCGACGGTCTGCTATGCCGGGGCCGCCATTTTCGGCCGCGGTTTCAAGGGCCTCGACCCAATGCTACCGGCCGCCGGTTCCATGCTGTGCGGCGCCGTCATCCTCGTGCCGCTCAGTCTGGTGTTCGACCAGCCGTGGACGCTGGCGCCATCGACCGCGTCGATCCTGGCCCTGCTCGGCCTGTCGGTCTTTTCCACCGCGCTGGCCTTCGTCATCTATTTCCGCCTCATCCACACGCTGGGTTCGGTCGGCACCACCTCGCAGGCCTATCTGCGCGTGCCGATCGGCGTCGGCATCGGCGCTCTCTTCCTCGGCGAAAGTCTTGGTTCGACGGCATGGCTGGGCATGGGTTTTGTCGTGGCCGGGGTCGCTGCCATGACCATCCCGGTTCGAAAGCCGGCGTTTGCGCGGTAGACGCCAGCCCGCTTGTGCTCATGGCCTGCGCTGCCTATCTCGGAAGCATCCGCCTTTTAGGCGGCGTCCGCTAACCGGGGGTGTGACAAGGTGATTTTCGACGCTGCCCGCGCTGCGGCCCTCGAGCTGATTTCGCCTCCCTTTCGGGCCGTGTTCGTCAAGACGCTGGGCTTGACCGTGCTGGCACTGGTGGCTCTGTGGTTCGGCCTGACCAGCCTCGTCGAATGGCTGGCGCTGCCGTGGCTGCAGACGCTGTTGCCCGGCATGCCGTCCTGGGCCGGGTGGCTCGGCGGCATCATCGCGGCAATAGCGCTTGCCTTCGGCATGGCGTTGCTCATCGCGCCGGTGACGGCTGTTGTCGCCGGCCTGTTCCTCGACGATATCGCCGAAGTGGTCGAGCGCACCGACTATCCCCGCGATCCGACCGGCCGCGCCATGCCGGCGCTGCGCTCGCTGGTGCTGTCGGCGCGATTCCTCGGTGTCGTCATTCTCGGCAACATCGTCGCCCTGCTGCTTCTCTTGGTGCCGGGCGTCAACATAGCCGCCTTCTTCATCGTCAACGGCTATCTGCTCGGGCGCGAGTTCTTCGAATTCGCCGCCATGCGCTTTCGCGGCGAAGACGAGGCCAGGGCCTTGCGCAGGCACTATGCCGGCACAGTGTTTCTCGCCGGGCTGCTCATCGCCGCTTTCCTCGCCGTGCCGTTGCTCAACCTGCTGACGCCGCTGTTCGCCGCCGCCATGATGGTGCATCTGCACAAGGCGATCTCGGTGCGGGAAGTGGCTCGCCCCTCACGCGGCTAGGCATTTTCTTCAGCGCAACAGAAATCCGCGTCCGAGCTCGTCATCGGCCTCGACGATGAATTCGGCCCGCCCGGAATAGTAGGCGCGGCCGCCGACGCGGGCGATGATCGCCTCATGC
>NZ_RZQP01000042.1:0-35834 GCF_003998165.1 Mesorhizobium sp. M7A.F.Ca.US.007.01.2.1
ATATCACCACGCCCAGCATCATGTACCCGCCACCCGAAACCGCGTCCCGGTGAAGAACGATCGGCTCCGTGCCACTCGGCACTTGGACAGATCCGTAGGGATAGCAGGCATCGACGATGTTCGAGGGGTCGGAGCCCGCACCGAAAGGCTGCTCGCGCTCGACGAATTCCAGCGGCGTTCCGCCGCGGAAGCGATAGCCGATGCGGTCGGCTTCGGGCGCGACCTTCCAGGTTTCCTCAAAGAACCGATTGCCGGCAGCCTCAGTGATCCGATGCCAGTATATGCCGGGAAGCATTCTGAGTTCCGCCGGGCTATTGCGCGCGCGGCGCAGATTTGCAGGCAGTGAAAGACCGGCTTTGCCGGAACCTTCGCCGAGGGGAAGCTCATCGCCCGCTTTCAGCGTGCGGCCCTGATGGCCGCCAAGCGCGCCCAGAATGTAAGTCGAGCGCGAACCGAGAACCACGGGTACGTCGATGCCGCCGGAGACGGCCAGATAAGCGCGCGCGCCGCCCTTGAGGAAGCCGAAAGAAAGCCGGTCACCGGCCTTCACCGGAAAACTTTCCCACGTCGACCGTTCCTCGCCATTGAGTTTGGGTGGGAGCTCTCCACCTGTGACGGCGACGACCGCGGATTGGGTGAATTCGAGTTCGGGACCCATGAAAGTGGCTTCGAGCACCGCGGCACCCGGATCGTTGCCGACAAGCAGGTTTGCGATGCGTGTCGCAAAGCGGTCCATGCCGCCGCCTTCTGGAATGCCGACATGATAGTGGCCGGGTCGGCCAAGGTCCTGCACGGAAGTGGAGAGGCCGGGAGAGATTACCTTAACGGCCATTGATAAGCTCCATCAGCTTTGCATTGGTGCCGTAAATGTCGCTGTTGAAATCCTTCAGGCTGAAGGTGCACTCGCGAACCGTCGGCTGCCACCGATTGGCTTCGATTTCCTCAAGCGTGGCGTCGTAGTCATCGCGGCCAATGGCCTTGAACTTGACGATATCGCCTGGCTTGAACAGGCACATGTCATCGGCGAGGTAGCGCACCTTCCTGGTCGGGTCGTAGATCGGGGCCGGGGTTATGCCATACATCTGGTAGCCGCCAGCGCCGCGTACCGAATAGATCGCTGCAAAGCAGCCGCCATGGCCAATGGTGAGCTTGGGAGTGTCGGTGCGTGGACGCAAGTATTTCGGCGCCTGAATCTGTTTCTTGCGCTCAACCATCTGGTACAGGAAGGGCAGTCCGGCGACGAAGCCGACCATCGATACGAACCAGGGCTGGCCGGAATAGGCCTCGATAAACTCTTCCACCGTGGCGTAGCCGTTGATGCGTGCCGAATATTCAAGATCGGTGGAGGAGGGGTCCTGATGGCGCTCGCGGAAGCGCAGGCAGGTTTCACGCGTCCATGGATCCTGGAAATAAACCGGCAGTTCGATGATCCGGGTCTTCAGCACCGGGTCCGACTTCGAGGCCGCCTCTTCCATCGACTTCAGTTCGCTGAGCAAATCCTGCGGCTTGACGATGTCGGGGTTGAAGCGAATCTGGAAGCTGGCGTTGGCTGGGCAGATCTCGGTGACGCCTCGGATGCCTGCCGTACGCACCGCATTGGTCATCGAAAGGCCGGTAAAGAAGGAGGTGAGCGACATTTCTTCGGACACCTCGCCGAAGATATGTTCGTCACCGCCGAAGTTGAATCGTATCGACATCGGTCCTCCTTAACCCGCCAATGCTGCGGCGTTTTCGATGAGCCAGCCTTCCAGCCAGCGGGTATGCACGTCTCCCGCCCGCATCGCCGGATCGGCGGCCAGCGCAAGAAACAGCGGCTTGGTGGTCTTGAGCCCGCCGATCTTCAACTCGTTGAGCGCGCGGATCAGGCGCACTATCGCCGCCTCGCGCGTCTCTGCATGCACGATCAGCTTGGCAAGCAGCGAGTCATAAAAGGGCGGCACCTGATAGCCTTGATAGAGCATCGAATCGAAGCGTACGCCCGGACCGCCGGGAATGCGAAGCTCGGCCACCTGCCCGGGGAATGGAGCGAACTCCTTCGCCGGGTCTTCGGCATTGAGCCGGACTTCGATCGCATGCCCTTTGACGGAGACATCGCTTTGCCGGATCCGCAGCTTCTCGCCGCCGGCGATGCGAAGCATCTCCGCAACGAGGTCGATGCCGGTGATCGCTTCGGTGACCGGGTGCTCGACCTGGATACGGGTGTTCATCTCGATGAAGTAAAAGCGGTCTGCTTCATCGTCGTAAAGATACTCTACCGTGCCGGCACCAGAGTATTTGACCGCCTTGGCCAAGGCGACCGCTGAAGCGCAGAGCTCTTCGCGCAGCCTGTCTGAAAGTGCGCGCGACGGCGCCTCCTCCCAAACCTTCTGGCGTCGCCGCTGCAGCGAGCACTCCCGCTCGTAGCAGTGGATGGCATCGCATCCGTCTGCCAGCACCTGCACCTCGATATGGCGGGCCTTGCCGATCACCTTTTCCATGTAGAGACCACCATCGCCAAAGGCGGCGAGGGCTTCTGCTTCGGCCTGAGGAAAGGCTTGTTCGAACTCTGCGAACGAGTTCGCGATGCGGATGCCCCGCCCGCCGCCGCCTGCCGCCGCCTTGATCATCACCGGAAAACCGGTTGCGGTCAGCACCTCGTGGCCAGCCTCGAGGCCCTCGACCCGGCCAGCCGAGCCTGGCACGACGGGGACACCTGCAGCGGCAGCGGCCGATCGCGCCGAGACCTTGTCTCCCATCATCCGGATCGCATCTCCCGACGGGCCGACGAAGACCAATGCAGCGCCTGTGACCGCGTCGGAAAACGCGGCATTCTCGGCAAGGAACCCATAGCCTGGATGAACACTGTCGCAACCGGTGTCGCGGGCAGCCTTCAGAATTGCTTCGACATTGAGATAGGACTTCTTTGCCGCTGGTGGGCCGATGTTGACCGCTTCGTCCGCAAGCTGGACGTGGAGCGACTCGGCGTCTGCGGCCGAATACACCGCCACGGTGGCGATCCCCAGATCTTGCGCGGCCCGGATGATCCTGACCGCTATCTCGCCCCGGTTGGCAACCAGAAGCTTTTTCAGCATCAGTCGAGATCCGCAATAGGTGCGCCGGCCATGATGGGATCCTCATTGTCGGCAATGAAGCGGATGTTCGTACCGGCCGTCTCGGCCCTCACTTCGTGGAACGACTTCATCACTTCGATGAGACCGATTACGTCTCCGGCGGACACCGCGTCGCCATCCGCCTTGTATGGCGGCTGGTCTGGCGAAGCGCTGCGATAAAAAGTGCCGGGAAGAGGTGAAAGAATCTGGGCCATAAAAAGCTCCGGAAAACTGCGGACAGACTAATCTGGAACCGCCCGCGCGGGCGGGTTCGGTCGAGTTCAGTGCCAGGGGGCGATTGCGGTGCGCACGGCCCGGGCTATTTCGATGGCGTTCGGCGTATCGGAATGCACGCAGATGGTTTCGCAGCGTACAGGGAAGAAACTGCCGTCCTCTGCCGTGCCCTCGCCCTCCCTGATGGCGCGTACGCACCGCTCGGCCATCTCTGCGGGGTCCTTGGCGTCATGAACGCGTGTCAAGATCAGCTTGCCGGAGGCATCGTAGTCGAGATCGGCATAGAACTCAGCGACAAATGGGATACCGCGCTCTTGATAGATCTTCTCATGCAGGGTGCCCGTCATGCCGAAGAGGGGTACGCCGAAAATTTCTGCCGCGTCGCACACGCCATGGGCTATTGCCTCCTGCTGCATGGCCATGAAGTAGAGGCTGCCATGCGGCTTGATGTGGTGGAGTTCCACACCCTCGGCCTTGAGGAAGCCGGCAAGCGCTCCCA
Source organism: Mesorhizobium sp. M7A.F.Ca.US.007.01.2.1 (assembly GCF_003998165.1). Classification (NCBI taxonomy): domain Bacteria; kingdom Pseudomonadati; phylum Pseudomonadota; class Alphaproteobacteria; order Hyphomicrobiales; family Phyllobacteriaceae; genus Mesorhizobium; species Mesorhizobium sp. M7A.F.Ca.US.007.01.2.1. Next base: position 3,823 of record NZ_RZQP01000042.1, read on the forward strand.
CCTGGTAAATGATGGTGTTCCTGACTTCTTCGCGGGTCATCCGCATCTCGCGCCGGCCGAAACCCTGAATGTCGGGCAAGCCTGGATGGGCGCCGATCTTTACGCCACTCGCCTTGGCGCTGCGGACGGCGGTGTGCATGTGATCCGGATCGGAAGCGTGAAAACCACAGGCGACATTGGCAACGTCGATGATGGGCATCATGCCCATATCATCGCCAACCTTGTAGAGGCCAAAGCTTTCGCCCATGTCGCAGTTTAGCGTCACCGCCATCGCATTGTTACCCCTCGAAGCTGCCGTCTTTGCGGCGTTGCAGCATTTTTTGCGCATGCGAGGGCATTTGTGAAATAGTAGTTTATTGATTGTCATATCAAAAAAACAGATAATGGTTCTGGGCCAGGGCGCACCATGACCATCACCTTGAAACAGCTGGATTATTTTATCGCGACCGCCGAGAGCGGACAGGTCAGTCATGCCGCGGTGGAACTCAACATCTCGCAATCGGCGGTCACTGCGGCGATAAAGACGCTCGAGGCTGACCTGGGCGTACGGCTTTTGGAGCGTAACCACGCTGGCGTAAGACTGACGATGGAGGGCGCGCGGTTTCTTGAACATGCGCGTGTTATCACCGGGGCCGTCGCTGCCGCCGTCCGAAGCCCGTTGCGCGATAGGAAAGGCCTGGCGGGCAAGCTGCGGCTGGGCATGACCTACACGGTCGTCGGCTACTACATGTCGCGCCACTACGCGCGGTTTCGAAAGACCTATCCCGAGATCGAGGTCGAGGTGCTGGAATTGCCCCGAGACGCTCTCGAAAGCGGCTTGATGTGCGGGGACATCGACATGGCCGTGATGCTGGTGTCCAACCTGGAGCACACCAAGGAGTTGGCGCAGGAGGTCTTGATGCGGTCGAACCGCCGGCTCTGGCTTTCGGCTGATCATCATCTGCTCGCGCGGCAGGAGATCAGCCTCGCCGATGTGGCGGCGGAAGATTATGTCATGCTGACGGTTGACGAGGCACGCACGACGGCCGCCCGTTACTGGGATGCCGCGGGCCTTTCGCTCCGCGCCGTCCTTACCACCAGTTCGGTCGAGGCCGTGCGGTCGCTCGTGGCTGCCGGCATGGGGGTCACTGTCCTGTCCGACATGGTTTACCGCCCCTGGTCCTTGGAGGGGCAGCGCATCGAAGTGCGCGGGCTTGTCGAGCCCATCCCCACTATGGACGTTGGCCTTGCCTGGTCGCGTGACAGATCAATCGAACCGGCGGCTGCGGCCTTCCGGGCCTTTATGTCCGTAACCATGGGCGGCGGCGGCTAATCTCCTGCCGCCAGTCAGGCGCTATGGCTCAGGCTCGCTGGTTGAGCAGCGGAGCATGCCGCGCGCAGGAGCTGATGCCTCGCATCCTCAAGGGGGATTTCACCTTTGTCGCAAATTACCTCGTCATCGTCGTCCCTCAGGTTGCTCCCGACAAACAGAAGGAATTCTTGGACAGTCTTATTGGTCACCTCGGACCGGAACCGGAGAAGTTTCTCATCGGCGGGCGGTGACTTCACGGTTGCGGGCTACGATCTGCTCGTGGCGGAGGGGAGGCGTCGCCTCCATGAAGCCCTTGATCAGCGCGTCGCGAATTCCGGGTGCGCGCGCCTTTTCCGCCGTGGACAGCGCATCCTGAAGATCAGGCAACGTCAGTTCCGTGCAGTAGGCGGGCGTGCCCGGTTGCTGGCGCCAGGAATTCGCGAGATCGCCGGCATCAAGTGCGTCGAAACCGGTCTCGTTCACCAGTTCGCTTGCGATCGCTTTGGCATGCACATCATCGCCTGCGACGGGGATCGCGATGCGTCCGGTCATTCCGGCCGCTGCGCCACTTTCTGCGAGCGTTTGGGCGAGGACTGCATTGAATGCCTTGACCACTGGCCGGCCGAGTTGTTCGCTGGACCACACGCTTTCCGGCTTCCCATCGTCAACCTCCGCGATATTCCCGTCGCGCATGGGATAATAATTGGAGGTGTCGATCACGACCACGTTGGCTGGTACATCGGCAAAGAGGCCGGCGACATCGGGGATCTTCGCAAACGGGATCGATAGAACGATCGCCTCGACATCCCTGGCTGCTTCGTGCGCGGCAACCGGGAGCGCACCAACCTCCGTCGCTTTCTCGCCGATGTCCTCAGGCCCCTTCGAGCCCGCCAGCTTCACCGCGTGTCCGGCGGCCGACAGCTTTCGTGCAAGGGTGGTGCCGATATTTCCCGCGCCGATAATGCCGATCTTCATGCCGATTTCCTTCCAGATAATTGTGATTATGAGCTCAGCGCATGGTGCGCGGATCTATTCCGTATTGAGCGGACATCCAGAGGGTCGCGCAGGGCGGTGCTGCCGACGGAGCAGTCCGCCTCGAAACTCGTATAGCTCGCGGCATCTGCTGACGGCTCGCGCCAGGCGCCAGGCAGGTTGCGGTACCCGTTGCCCGGATGCATGCCGGTATCATCTGCCTGATCATCGTGTCCTCGTTTAGCTCGCTGATGCCGACCTGTTAGAATAGTCGACCGGGGGCTATATGGAGACTCTCTCCGATTCGGCCTTTAGATGCGGAGAGTGTCTCCGGTATTCAAGGGTTCAAAGTCAGTAATGTCGCAATTGTCGGTCGCGTCAGCCCTGCGCAGGGACGCGCAGCATAATCGGGCGCACATTCTCGAGGTGGCGCGACAAGCGTTCGGCAACGATAGTGTTGACGTTTCGATGGATTCTATTGCGAAGCTGGCGGGCGTGGGAGCAGGGACGCTCTACCGCCATTTTCCAAACAAAGACGCCCTGCTGGCTGCGCTGTTAGTTCTTCATTATGAAGGCCTCGACCATCGTCGCGTTGAAATCGAAGCCGGGGAGAGCGATGCAGGCCGCGCACTCGAACTCTGGGTTGAAGCTCTCGGCGACTGGATGCTGGCTTATGAGGGCTTGCCTGAACCGTTACGGGCGGCTTGCCGAGTAGAATCCCCGCTGACGCCGACCTGCCATGCTGTCATCGCGACGACGGAGCGAATCCTGAAGGCTGCACAGGACGAAGGGCTTGCACGACGGACGATGACCGGGCGCGACATCTTTTTCGGGGCACTGGCGATCGCTTGGGCGAGCGGCGCAACGGCAGCGGGCGAAGACACCCGCAACGTGCTTCGCGACATTCTGAAGAACGGGTGGATGGAACCGAAAACAGCACCGGGCGGCCGACCTTAGTCTGCCTATCCGACTGCGCAGCCTCTCGAATTTAATCACGCCCGCCGCTAGCGGGTGTGCATCAAACAAGCGCTCTCTGACAGGGCGCCGTTGGGCTTGGGAAGGAGCGGCGTGCGAGGGCGGCAATTGGTCGCCCGCCCGCAGCCGCTTGCACAACCGCGATAGCAAAACCTTGGCATGATGAGGAAGAATATTGGACGAGCGGGGGTTTTCTGTACCTCTTGACCAAGCGTGAGCACTCGTCTTGGCGCTATGCTATCATTTCTGATCCCGCTTCCTGAAAACGGGGGATCCCGCAGAGCCTGAGGCAAGTCACCACTTCGTCCAGGATGATATCCAGTGCCTTGGCCACGCCGGGCTCGCCAGCCACGGTGCCGAACAGGGCGGCCCGGCCGATCGCCGCGACGGTGGCGCCGCGTGCCTTGGCCTTGACGATGTCCGTGCCCGTGCGGATACCGGAATCGATGAGGATCGGGATTTGGGCGCCAAGTGCTTGACGGATAGCGGGCAGGGCATCGATGCTCGATACAGCACCGTCGAGCTGGCGGCCTCCATGGTTGGACACCCAGATGCCATCGGCACCAGCCGCCACCAGTCGCGACGCATCGCCCGGGTGCAGGAGGCCCTTGACCAGCAGCCGGCCTTTCCACCAGTCGCGGATCTGGCGGAAATCGTCCCAGTCGAAACCTGCATGAAGGCTGCCGCCAACACGCGCGGCGATCGTCAGGCCGGCGCTGTTGTCACCGAGATAGCCGCGGACGTTCTCGAACTGGGGCAGACCGCCGCGCAGCAGGCGCAGCGACCAGCCAGGATGAAGCATGCCTTCCCAGAGATGCCGGGCCGAAGGCCGCAGTGGGATAGATATGCCGTTCCTAAGATCCTTTTCGCGCTTGCCACCGGCTTGCAGATCAACGGTCACCACCAGCGTCGAATAGCCAAATTCTTCCGCTCGCCTCACCAACTGGCGATTGAAGTCGAAATCCTTGAGCACATAAAGCTGGAACCACAGCGGCCCCTGTACGGCTCGCGCCATGCCTTCGATGCTGGCCGTGGCCATGGTGGAGAGCGTGTAGGGGATGCTGCGAGCGGTTGCCGCCCTCGCGATGGCAATGTCGGCTCCGGGCCTGACCAGCGCGCAGGAGCCCATCGGGCTGATCACCAGCGGTGTTGGCAAGGTCTCGGACCAGAGCGTCGTGGAAACGTTCGGATGCGAAACATCGATAAGCACGCGCGGCAAAAGTCTGATCTTTTCGAAATCGCTTCGATTGGCGTTGAGGGTGAGTTCTTGCCCCGCCCCGCCATCGATGAATTCGAAGACCGACTTCGGCAGACGACGGCGGGCAAGCCTGCGAAAGTCCTCGACCGAAACATGGCGATCGAGAGCGCCCATCTCAGGTCTGGACCCTGTGCCCGCCGGCAATGAATATCCGGCGCATGAGCGTCTGGCCGACCTTGCCAGGTCCAACAAGATTTATCCTTGGCTTGGTCATATCAGTCGCGCCCGGCCGTGAGCCGGTCGCAGACCGAACGGGTTATCTCGCTGGTCGACGCCCTGCCTTTCAGGTCGGCGCTCAGAAGCCCATTGGCCAGGCAGTCCTCGGTCACGCGACGGATGCGCGCGGCGGCCTGGTTGAGCCTCTCGTCGCCATGCTTGTGGCCGAGCCAGTCGAGCATCGAGGCTGCCGACAGGATCGTCCCATAAGGGTTGGCGATACCCTTGCCGGCAATGTCGGGTGCCGAGCCGTGCGCGGCCTGAAAGAAGCCGTTGGCCGCGCCGATCTCGGCTGAAGGCGCCATGCCCATCCCGCCCACCGTCGCGGCGGCGAGGTCGGACAGGATGTCGCCGAACATGTTCTCGCTGACGATGACGTTGAAATGGCCCGGTTTCACCACGAGATACATCGCCATGGCGTCGACCAGCGCGTGCTCGGTCGCGATATCGGGATAGTCCTTCGCCACTTCGTCGAAGACGGAGCGAAAGAAGGCATAGCTGCGCAGCACGTTGGCCTTGTCGCAGCAGGTCACCCGGCGCACGCCGTCACGGGGCGCGCCGCCCGACTGGCGCGCCAGTTCGAAGGCCTTGCGTGCGATGCGCTCGATGCCGGAGCGGGTCTGCACCAGCGTGTCGACCGCCACTTCGCCGCGCAACAGCGCGCCCGATCCCCGCGCGGCGTAAAGCCCTTCGCTGTTCTCGCGCAAGATGATGTAGTCGATATCGCCGGCCTTCACTCCGCTCAACGGGCTCGGCACGCCCTCGAAGAGCCTGACGGGGCGGATATTGGCATAGAGATCGAGTTCGAAGCGCAGCCTCAGCGTGAAATCCAGGCCTGCTTCGGTCCCATCGGGATGGATGACGCCCGGCAAGCCGCCCGCACCATGCAGGATGGCGTCCGCCTCGCGGCAGGCCTGGAAGGTCGGCTCGGGAAAGCTCTGGCCGGTCTTCAGGAAATGCTCGGCTCCGGCCGGGTATTCGCTGAAGTGCAAGGGGCTGCCGGGACCGAGCGCTGCTTTCACCACTTGAACCGCTGCGGCGCAGACTTCCGGGCCGATGCCGTCGCCATGCACCACGGCGATTTCGTAGACAGGCTTCATCGCCAACTCCCAAATGGTCTAACGCTCAGATGCACTTGCCGCCATCGACGTTGAGGTCGACGCCGGTGATCATGCTGGCCTCGTCGGAGCACAGGAATGCCGCGGCATTGCCCATGTCCGCCGGCGTAGACAGCCTGCCGATCGGAATGGTGGCGACGACGCGGGCGCGGTTCTCCTCGCCGGAGCCGATGAAAGTGGACAGAAGTGGCGTGTCGCCGGCAACCGGGTTGATGGCGTTGACGCGGATGCCGAAGGGGGCGAGTTCCACGGCCATGGCCCGGGTGGCGGCAATCGCCCAGCCTTTGGAAGCATTGTACCACGTCAAATTCGGGCGCGGCGAGACGCCGCCGGTGGAGGCGACGTTGAGGATGGCGCCTGATTTGATGGATTTGAAATGCGCAACGACCGCACGGGCGCCATTGTAGATGGATCGCATGTTGACGTTGGCGATCCGGTCGAACATCTCTTCGTCCATTGTCTCGAGCGCCAAGGGCGGCTGGGCCACGCCGGCATTGTTGACCAGTATGTCGAGACCGCCAAAGGCCGAGCGGGCCAGGTCTGCCGCCGCTTCGAAGCTTCCGAGTGTCGAGACGTCGCCTGTGATTGGCCGCACATTTTCGCCGGCTTCGGCAGCAACGCGGGCCGCGGCGGCCTCATCACGGTCCATCAACACGACCAGCGCACCTTCGGTGACGAATTTCCTGACGATGCCTTCGCCAAATCCTGAACCGCCGCCCGTGACGATAGCGACCTTGCCAGCAAGTCTCATATCTGTTCCTCCGTTGCCGGCACCATCGGGGAAGTCGCGTGCATTGCACAGTCCGATTATCTGAACGCCCTTTTAGCTTTCCTTGTTTGAGGTCGACCGGCGTGGGAGTCATAGTCGCCACGGAATTGTGAGGAGGAAGAGATGACGCTGAATTTCGACCCGCGGGCGAAAGCCACGGCGCTCTACCATGGCGAATTCCGGCCGATGTTCGTCGGCGGCAAGTGGGTTCCGGCACAGTCCGGCCAGGAGATGCAGGCGCTCAATCCGGCGACTGGCGAAGTGCTGGCCACCGTGCCGCGTGGCTCGGCGGTCGACGTCGATGCGGCGGTGGCCGCTGCGCGCACGGCTTTCGAAGGGCCGTGGTCAAAATTCTCGCCCTACGAGCGGCAGTGCGTGCTTCTGCGCATCGCCGATCTCTTCGAGACCCATTGGGAAGAACTCAGCGTTTCCGACACTCTCGACATGGGACTGCCGATCACGCGCACGCTCGCCAACCGGCGGCGCGTCATCGGCATGCTGCGCTTCTATGCGGGCATGGCGACCGCGCTGCATGGCGAATCCATAGACAATTCGATCCCCGGCGAGATCGTCTCGTTCACAAGGCGCGAGCCGGTAGGCGTTGTCGGCGCGATCATCCCCTGGAACGCTCCGACTGCGGCGTCGATCTGGAAGATCGCGCCGGCGCTCGCCACCGGCTGCACCATCGTGCTGAAGCCCTCGGAGGATGCTTCGTTGACGCCGCTGCTGATCGCCAGGCTGATGCAGGAGGCCGGCGTTCCCGACGGCGTCGTCAACGTCGTCACCGGCACCGGGACAGAGGCCGGGGCGCGGCTCGCTGAACATCCCGACGTCAACAAGATCGTCTTCACCGGCTCGACGCTGACCGGCCAGGCCATCGCGCGGGCGGGCGTGACCAACCTCAAGCGCGTTTCCCTGGAGCTCGGCGGCAAATCACCGATCATCGTCTGCCGCGATGCCGACATCGACAAGGCGGTTCCGGTCGCCGCGATGGCTGTGTTCGTGCATTCGGGCCAGATCTGCATCGCCGGTTCGCGGCTTTTCGTGGCCCGCGAAATCCATGACGAATTCGTGCGCCGGGTCGCCGAGTTTGCCGGCAGGCTTCGCATCGGCCATGGCATCGAGGCGGAAACCGAAATCGGCCCGCTCATCAATGCCAGGCAGGCCGGCAAGGTGGTGGGCTATATCAAGGCCGGCCGCGACGAAGGCGCGGAACTGATGGCGGGCGGCTCGCGACTGACCGGCGGGCCCTACGACGGCGGCAATTTCATCGCGCCGACGGTCTTCGGCGCGGTGTCGGACAAGATGACCATCGCGCGTGAAGAGATCTTCGGTCCGGTGATTTCGGCGATGCCGTTCGACACGCTCGACGAAGCCGTGGCGCGGGCCAATGCGACGCCCTATGGCCTGGCGGCCGGCATTTTCACCAGTCATCTTGGCACCGCCCACAAGCTCGCCCGCCGCATCAAGGCCGGCTCGGTATGGGTCAACATGTACCACGCCATCGACCCGGCGGTGCCGTTCGGCGGCATGAAGATGTCCGGCTACGGCCGCGAGGGCGGCATCGAACATCTGCATGAATATCTGGAGACCAAATCGATCTGGATCCAGACCGACTGAGGGTGCGCTGATATTCAGGAGAGGCCGGGCTGCCAATGGCGGCGTTCCCAACGCACCATTCTCGGCGCTCGTGCAAGGTGCCTGTCCGAAGGCGCGACGCTCAGTTTGCCAGTTCGCGCAAATTGGTGCGGATGAGGTTCATCAGCTGTTCGGAGAAGGAGTGGTGCACATAGCCCCGCGCGGTGATGATGCCGACGGAGCGGTGGGCGTCGCGATGGTCGATCGGCACCACCCGCATACGCTCGTCATTGCGCGAAATGGCGATGCCGGGCACCACGCAGACGCCAAGTCCCGAACACACCAGTGCCACCGCCGTCTGTGCGCTTTCGACCTCGTATTGCGGCTTGAACTCGATGCCTTCCGCCGCCGTCAGCCGATCGACAAGGCCGCGCACGGCGGTCTTGCGGCTGAGCAGGATGAGCGGATAGCGCAGCAGGTCCGAGAGCAGCAGCTTCTTTTCGCCACCGTATATTTCCGTGGGGATGCAGGCCATCAGCGGATCGTCGAGGATGGACTCGAACTGGAAGTCCGTCAGGTTTGGCAGTTCGGGGCCGATGTAGAACTCGACCTCCTGCTGTTGCAAAAGGCCAAGCGCGGCCTGCGGCGGGCTCTCGATGACCTCGACGATGCTGCGTGGGTAGCGCAACTTGAATGTCGCCAGGATATCGCCCAGCCGGCTTGCCGCGAGCGTCGGGGCGCAGGCGATCTGCACTTTGCCCTTGCGCCGAGCGGCGACCTCCGTCAGGCGGTCGAGGCTGGTCTGCACCTGTGACATCACGTTGGCGATCTCCTCGAACAGGATCTGGCCTTCCGGCGTCAGGCTGGCACGCTGTGCGGTGCGGATGAACAGCGAGATGCCGATCTGCTCCTCAAGGTCGCGAATCTGCATCGAGACCGCCGATGGCGAACGGTTGCTCTCCTCGGCAGCACGTCGGAAGCTGCCGTTTTCGGCGGCAAGCAGGAACGTCTGCAGAAGTTTGAGGTTGACGCTGGGCATATCCGCTCGGGCAGGGTGATCTGACCCCTGACCTATTCAGACGCGGAACCGATTGCAAGGCAATAGGGCAGGCCAGACATTGGTCCTGGCTTGGCCGGCAAAAGTGTCTCTCTTGTCGAGCCGCTCAATGAACCGCGGCGAACATGACGCGTTCCTCGGTGGCCTCCGAAAGCATCATCTCCTCGACAACGCGGCCGCGCTTGACCACCAGAATGCGATCCGAAACGGCGAGAATTTCAGGCAGGTAGGACGAGATGACAACGACGGCCATGCCTTGCTCGGCGAGATCGCTGATGAGCTGGTGGATCTCGACGATGGCGCCGACGTCGACCCCGCGTGTCGGCTCGTCGAAGATCACCAGCCTCGGCTTCTGAATCAGCGATTTGGCGATCACGACCTTTTGCTGGTTACCGCCGGAGAGCTCGATCATCCGGGCTCGGTCGCTGGTCTGCCGCAGGCTCAGACGTTCGCCCCATTCGCGGGCAAGTTGCCTGGCTCGCGCCAGCGACACCATGGAGACGGGATTGGCGCCCTCGGTCAGTTCACCCATTTGCAGGTTCTCGCCCGCGGTCATGGTTTCGAAGAAACCGTCGACCTTGCGATCCTCGGTGACATAGACGATGCCGTCGCGCACCGCAGGCCTGGGCACCCGATAGCGCACCGACTTGCCGAGCAGGCGGATCTCGCCGCCGTGGAAGATGTTGCGCTTCAACAGTCCGGCGACGACCTTGGCCATTTCGGTGCGGCCGGCGCCGACAAGGCCGAACATGCCGGTGACCTGGCCCGAAAACACCGAGAAGGAAGAGTTGCGCACCAGGCCGGCGCAGGACAGATTCTCGACCGAAAGCACCTTGTCGCCATAGGGGCGCGCCGTGCGCTTGACCTCGCCATGCAGCGTTTCGGTGAGCGTGCGGCCGACCATGGCCTGCACGATCGAGGCGCGGGTGAAGCCCTTGGCCTCGCCGGACGCGACGATCTCGCCATCGCGCATGACCGTGATGCGGTCAGCGACGGCAAGCGCCTCTTCCAGCGCATGGGTGATGAAGATGACGGCGATGCCCTCCTTCACCAGCCGCTGCAAAAGTTTGAAGAAGTGGCTCTTCTCTTCAGGCGTCAGCGTCGCGGTCGGCTCGTCGAAGATGATGACGCGAGCCTTGTGGTGGACGGCGCGCGCGATCTCCACCATCTGCTTGTGCGCCGCGCCCAGCGTGCTGACCTGCGCGGACGGGTCGACCTGGAAGCCCATGCCGGCGAGGAACTGCCGCGCCTGAATGTAGAGGCCGCGCAACCGGTTGAACATCTTCTCTTCGCCGAGATAGAGATTCTGCGCTACCGTCATGGCCGGCACCAGGTTGGTTTCCTGGAACACCATGGCGATGCCGGCGCGCAGCGCTTCGGCGGGCGTGGCGAAGGACACATCCTTGCCGTCGAAGGTCATCTTGCCCTCGGTCAGCTTGAAGACACCGGCCATGACCTTGGTCAGCGTCGACTTGCCGGCGCCGTTTTCCCCGAGCAGCGCGTGGATTTCGCCCTTGCGCAGGTCGAAATGGACATTCTTGAAGGCCGGAATGCGCGCGAATGCCTTGGCGGCATCCCTGAGTTCAATGATGTTGGCGTCCGACATCGCTTAGCCTCGCTTGCCGCTGGCGGCGCTCGCCACGCGTACGATCCTTGATCCGCCGCGCGAGGCGACCAGCAGATCATCGCCCAGCTCGCAGGCGCTCAGCGTCCCGTGCACCTTGCCGTCTGCGCGCGAATGGAAACTCGACAGCGGCTTCATGTTCTGGTCGCAAAGAACCACCAGCCCGTAGGACCTTGTCACCGCGTATGGCTTCAGCACGTTCATCTGCTTCAACTGGCTGCCTTGCATGGGCTCGCGATAGTCGCGCCATGAGCCGAGCGACGGCGCCATCCAGTAGGCCTCCGGGACTTCCGCCAGCATGCGGGTGCGGTAGGTCTCCTCGCGCAGGATGAACTCCACCAGTTGGTTGCGCACGGAATAGAAGGTCAGCCAATAGCCGGCGTTGAAGGCCGGGGCGATGCGGGCGGGGTAGGCCGGCAGATGCTCCAGCACGGGCAGCGTCGCCGTGGTGGCAAGGTCGATCGCCAGCACGCGGTGGCGCCAGGCCTCCGAAACGTAGATGCGGTTGGAGCCGGTGGTGGCGATGCCGGCCGGCCAGGCCAAGCCGTCCCTGACAAGCTCCAGCCGGCCGCTTTTTAGATCGAGCCGCCAGACCGAACCGGACACGCTCTTCTGCATCAGGTCGCGACGCCAACCGCTCGCCGGCACTGAGGCCGAACCGTTGGCCACCAGCAAGGTGTTGCTGTCGAGGAAGGTGAGAGCGGTGATGCAGGAAAGGCGCCGAGCCTCCTCACCCGTCGCCTCGCGCCCGTCATGCAGGCCGCCGTGGACGACGACGCCCTTGCCGTCGATGGCCATCGCGGTCATGCCGCGGGCATGGGCGAGTGCGGTGATCTCGCCCGGAAATTCCTGCAAGGTTTCGGCATGGCCGTCGGCGCTAAAGCGCATCAGCCGGTTGGCGCTGCTTGCCAGAATGCCCTTTTCGGTGCGTACGAGATTGTCGGCCTCGGCGAGGCCGGCGAACGGCTCGGCTTCCTCCAGTCCTTGGTTGGGCAGCAACGGCCCGTCGAGCGTCGGCACGGTCACTGCCCACTCGCCACGGCCGAGAAAGCGGTCAAGAAGCTGGCTCAAACCGCTCATGGCTTTCTGCCCCAGTAGGAATCCGAGCTGAACCAGTCGGGATCGACGCCTTTCAAGGGCAAGGTGCCCATGCGGTTGTTGAAGATGCCGCAGAGATAGAGGATGCCCTTGTGCTCGCGCATCGAGGTGATCATCGGATGCTTCTCGCCGGTCTGGTCCCACAGGCTTTCGAGGATCTGGCCGTTCTCGTCGAAGCGCAGCACGCAGCCGGTGTTGAGATTGGGCATCAGCCACGCGTCTTCCGATACGCGCCGCGCCATGCGACGGCGGAAGCTCGGCATTTCAAGCGAGAGATCCAGGGCCGGCGTGCGCATGCCCATCAGGGCCAGCCAGTAGGTACCGTCGGAGGCGCGGTTGATGTTGTCGGGATAGCCGGGCAAGCCCTCGATGACGCGCTCGACCTGGCCCTTCTTCGGGCCATCGAAATAATAGCGGCTGATGCGGCAGGCCCAGCTTTCGGCGAACAGCACCGACTGGCCGTCGAAGGCCGTGCAAATGCCGTTGGGGAAGACGAGGTTCGACAGCAGTGTGCGTGTCGAACCGGATTTGGGATCATGGACGATGATGCGTCCGTTGCCGCGGCTTTCCAGCGCGTCGGCATACCAGTCATGCATTTCGAAGCGCACTGTCGCTTCCGAGAAGACGATACGGCCGTCCGGCAGGATGTCGCAGTCGTCGGCGAGCTTCATGGTCGAGTCGTCGACCACCGAGGTCAGTGAGCGGTTGGTTTCGGCGGTCAGCAGCTTTACGTCGCCGGCCGGCGAGACCTGATAGAGGCCCATGCCGGCGACGCAGATGACGAGGTTGTCGTCGCGGTCGAAAGCCATGCCGAGCGGCGAGCCGCCAATATGTGCGAACACTTCGCTATCGGTGTAATGGGGCGGCTGGAAGCGCAGGATCTCGCCCTGGCGGCTGCCGGTGTAGAGACGGTCCTGCCGGTCGAAGATCACATCCTCCGCGCCATCGAGAACGCCGAGGCCGATGACGCCGACGTCCTTCAACCGGTCATTCACCGCCATTGGCGCGCCGGGCGCGGTCGAGATCGCCTGCGGCATCTTGGCGAAGGTTGGCGAGATGTAGACGCTGCGCAGGATCTTGTGGCGGTTCTTCACCCAGCGAACGTCGAGAAGCACCGACAAAAGCAGCACGATGCCGAGGATCAGGAAATTGACCGGGCCGGGCACGGCCAGCGCAAGCAGACTGTTCGACAGGACAAGCACGAAGACGGTGCCCATCAGCGCCTTGGCGACCGAGCCGCGCCCGCCGCCTAGCGAGATGCCGCCGAGCACGGTCGCGGTCAACACCTGCAGTTCGAGACCGGTGCCGATGTCGGAAGCGGCACTGCCGATGCGGGCCGAGAAGAAGAAGCCGGAGAGCGCCACCAGCACCGAGCACAAGACATAGGCGCTGAACAAGATGAAGCGCACATTGATGCCGGCATTGTAGGCAGAGCGGCGCGCGCCGCCGACCGCGAACAGCCGCCAGCCATAGCGGGCGCGCGACAGCACGAGATGGATGATCAGCGCGATGACGACGAAGACCACAAAGGACGTCGGCACGCCCCAGATCGTACCGAAACCAAGAAAATCATAGGCTGGCGAGTCCGGACCGCTGGTGACGATCCGGGTCGAGACCTGGGGAAAGACGATGTCGAAGGTCGAGCGGTAGATGATGAGCGTCACCAGCGTGGTGAGAAACGCCCGCATGCGCAGGAAGCCAACCAGGAAGCCGTTGATGGCGCCGCAAACGACGCCGAGGCCCAGGCACGCCAACAGGCCGGTACCAAAGCTCCACTGCTCGACATTCATCCCATAGAGCGTGACCAGCACGGCGAGCGCGAAGGTCGACCCGACAGACAGATCGATGCCGCCTGACACCATGACGATGGTCATGCCGAGCACCACAAGGCCAAGCTCGGCGGTCTGGCCGCTGAGATTGGTCAGCGTCGCCAGATCGAAGAAGCCCGGCACGATCGAGCCGAAGATCGCGCACAAAATGACCAGCGCCATGAAGGGAATGACGCTGTCGATCCACTTCTTGGTCAGGATCTCCCCGACCACGTGGTCGGGGAGCAGGCGGTAGCGCCAGCGCACAAGGCTTTCAGCCATGCTCATCAAGGAAGTCCGTTACTTGAGCTCGTCCAGCTTCCAGCAATTCCTGCCGGTCGCATTGGCCTTGTCGACGCGGGTGATCGGACCGAAGAAGATGGTCTTCTCGCTGCCCGCCTGCCGGCCGGACTGCTGCAGCAGCTCGGAAATCTGTTGTGCTGCGATCTCGGCCTGGATCGGGGCATTAAAGTTGAAGATCACGTCGAGCAGCCCGTTCTTGATGCTCTCGCAGCCCGTGGCGCTGCCCGCGCCATTGGTGACGATCGTCACCTGGTCCTGCTTGCCGGCGGCCACGACGGCGGCACCGGCGCCGACCTCGGCATTATCCCAGATGCCCATGATGCCGCACAGGTCCGGATGCTGCTGGAGGACCGTCTCGGTGATCTGGCGGGCCTTTTCGCTCATGTAATCGGCCGGCTGGTCGGAGACGAGCTGCAGCTCGGGATTGGCCTTCAGCACCTCGTCGATGCCGGTGCGCATGTAGATGTTGGCGGCACCCGTCTGGACGCCGGCGAGCCAGACCACCTTGTGCGAGACGGCATTGGGCCCGGTGCAGTGCTTGGCCAGTTCGCCCATTTCGAGACGGCCCATTTCGATCCAGTCGTTGCCGACATAACTGTCCGTCTGGGTGGCCGACTGCATGTTGACTTGCAGCACCTTGATGCCGGCCGCCTGCGCCTGTTTCAACAGGCGTGCGTAGGTCTGGACGTCGGGGTTCTGCACGATGATCAGGTCCGGCTTCTCGGCGATGGCGCCCTGCATGGCGCGAATGCCGGCATTGGTGTCGCCGGAGGGATCGCGCACTTCGAGGCTGAAGCCGTAGCGTGCCGCGTGACGTTGCCACACCACCACCCATGCCTGGTTGAGGTCCATGCCCTGCGAGATTGGCACGAAGATGACCTTCTTGCCCTTGAGCGCCTCGAGATAGGTGGAGCGGCCGACCTGATCGGTTTCCTGCGCCGTGGCGATTTTCGCCGCGCCCAGTAGCGCGAGCGCTGTCATGCCCGCGAGCAGGCAGTTCTTGAACAACTTCATGGTATCCTCCCAGATTTATGTCTCGGTTCTTGTTCAGATGTCGCCGCTTTGCGAGGTCTGCTCGTCGCGCGGATTGATGATGGCGTCGATCGCCAGCGCGCCCAGCAGGATCACGCTCTTGATCAGGTTCTGGCTGGTGTAGCTGAAGTTCAGGATCGTCATGCCGTTGGTCAGGATGCCGACCAGGATGGTGCCGACGATGACGTTGCGTACGCCGCCCTGGCCACCGGAGAGGCCGATGCCGCCCAGCACGACGACCAGCAGCACGTCGTAGATCAGGCTGGAATTGTAGAGGCGCGTGTCGATGCCGGTGACCAGCCCCAGCATGATGATGCCGGCGATATAGGCAATGAGGGCGCTGATGACATATTGCGTCACGATGATCGGGCGCGTCGGCAGCCCGGTCGTGCGGGCCGCGTTCGGGTTGTCGCCAGTAGCATAGACCAGCCGGCCGAAGCGGGTCTTCCTCAGGAAAAAGCCCATGAGCGCGGCCACCGCCGCGAAGATGATCACCGACATCGGGATGCCGAGGATGGTTCCGTTGCCGACGAATTTCAGCCAGCCGATATCGGAGGGGGCATAGAGCACGTCGGACGCAAAGACGATGCGGCCAGAGCCGTAGACCGAGGACGCGATGGCAAGGGTGGCGAAGATCGGCGAAATTTCGGCCACCGCCACCATGACGCCGGTGAACAGGCCGATGGCCGCGACCAGGATGGCCCCGAAGACGACGGCCAGCGTGAAGTCGACGCCCCAGGTGGAGATCCAAATGCTGAATGCGACGCCGACGACCATCACCGCCACCATGGTCAGGTCGATGCCGCGCCCAACGACGATGAGCCCCATGCCGACGGCCAGCGTGCCGAGGATCGAGACATTCTTGAGAATGGCAAGGATGTTGCCCTGGCTCAGGAAATTGTTGAGCGTCGCCGAGAACACCAGGAAGAGGACGGCCGAGATCGCGCCGACGACGAGTTCCTGGGACATTTTGATGCCCAAGCGCGCGGTGTCGGATTTGCCCGAACCAGCCAAGTCAGTTCCTCCCTCGCTGCCGGTTTGAACCAGCGGCGTGCCAAAGCGGCCTTGCCCCAGGGGCTTTGCCGCGACGACGTTCCTCCACAGCCCTAAGCCGGCTGCTTGCGGAAAGACCATCGCGGCTCAGGGCGGCAGGGGCAATTTCGATTTTCTGATGCGCTGTGCAGTTCGTCAGTGTGGAAAAAGAGGATGAGGAATCGTCGGTTGTGTGCTCTGCCGGATTTCACCTGTCGCAAAGCTCAGCCCGATGCCGGCAGCGTGCCGCGATCCCCGTGACGGTACTTTCCTGAGTGACGGGAGCGTCAAGTAAGGCACAAGCGGGCTCTGCTCTCCCTGGGTTTCCGTCCTACAGGCCGTTCCCCTCGATCATCGCCATCAGGCAATCGCCAGCTTGTGTGCCGCTGACGCCCAGATCACGCACGCTGTTCATGTGGTTTCGGTCATTCAGGCGGAGGTCGCTGACAGGGTGCCCCTGCGCGCGCAAGCGCTTTCCGAAGTCGGCGGCCTGCTGGTGAAAAGGTGACGTTTCCTGATCTCCGACGAGAATGGTCGCTGCCGTC
Organism: Mesorhizobium sp. M7A.F.Ca.US.007.01.2.1; assembly: GCF_003998165.1. Classification (NCBI taxonomy): domain Bacteria; kingdom Pseudomonadati; phylum Pseudomonadota; class Alphaproteobacteria; order Hyphomicrobiales; family Phyllobacteriaceae; genus Mesorhizobium; species Mesorhizobium sp. M7A.F.Ca.US.007.01.2.1. Next base: position 20,499 of record NZ_RZQP01000042.1, read on the forward strand.
TCCGGGTCATGCCACCGCGTCATTGGGGTGAAAGCAGCTGCCTCCTCATCGGTGATGCCGATTAACGGCTGGAGGAAGGAGGTCTGAAGGGGCTTGAGGTCGTAAAGGCCGCCTAGCAGCAGCGCCGCACGTATGCGCGACGGCATTGGCGCCTTTTCGAACAGGAATGTGGCCAGGTGCGCACCCGCCGAATGACCACTTACGCTTAGCCGGGCAGGGTCGCCGCCATGGGCGGCTATATTGTCCAGCACCCATTGTTTGGCACGCCGGATCTGGTCGACGATTGCCGCCATCCTGAATTCGGGCATCAGCGCATAGTCGACGATGACCGCGATCGCCCCAGCTTTGGTGACTGTGTTCGCTACATAAGAATAGTCGCTCCTGGAGAACATGCGCCAGTAGCCACCATGGATGAAGATGTGCACGGGAAGATCCCTGCGCACACCGGGCGGAAAGAACAGGTCCAACCTTTCGGCCTCGCCCTCGCCATAGGCGATACCCGCCGATATCGGCAGGGTCGCCCGGGTTTCGGCGCTGCGAGTCACTATGTCGGTCACGATATCATCAAAATCGGCCACATGGTCGCGCGTGCGGAAAGGGTCCTTTGATATGACCGCCGGTTCAGAAGGTGACGGCAATATACTTAGCCTCCATGAACTCGGCGATGCCGTGGTGCTGGCCACCTTCGCGGCCAAGGCCGCTCTGCTTGACGCCTCCGAATGGTGCGGCCGGATCCGACATCAGTCCCCGGTTGAGGCCGATCATGCCGGCCTCGATCCCCGACGCCACCCGCATGCCGCGCCCAACATCGCGCGTATATATGTAAGCGGCCAGGCCATATTCCGTGTTGTTGGCATGGGCGATGGCCTCGGCCTCGGTGTCGAAGCGTGTGATAGGTGCCACCGGGCCGAAAATCTCCTCGTGCGCCATCTCCGCATCCGGCGGCACCTCGGACAGCACTGTTGGCGGATAGAAGAATCCTTCTTCCTCCGAAATCGCCCCGCCGCAAAGCACCTTGGCTCCCCGGCCCACCGCGTCCTTGACCAGGCGATCGATCTTGTCGACAGCCTTTCTGGTGATCATCGGCCCGCACTCGGTGTCGGCATTCGGGCCCGCCCCCACCTTAAGTGCCGCCATGCGCTTGCGGAGCCCGTCGGCAAAAGCATCATAGATTCCCGATTGCACGTAGAGGCGATTGGCGGCGGTGCAGGCTTCGCCGGCGTTGCGCATCTTGGCGATCATCGCGCCACCGAGGGCGGCGTCGAGATCGGCATCGTCGAAGACGACAAACGGGGCATTGCCGCCGAGTTCCATAGAACACGAAATGACATGCTTTGAAGCCTCGCCGAGCAAGGTTCGGCCGACACCCGTCGATCCCGTGAAGGACAGCTTCCTGACCCGCGGATCGGCAAGCATGGCCGAAGTCAGCGGCCCGGGACTGGTCGTGGTCAGCACGTTGACGACGCCGGCAGGCACGCCGGCTTCGCTGTAGAGTGCCGCCAGCGCATAGGCCGTCAGCGGTGTTTCGCTGGCCGGCTTTAGGACGACAGTGCAGCCTGCCGCCAGCGCCGGCGCGATCTTGCGGGTCGCCATCGCGGCCGGAAAATTCCACGGTGTGATCAGCACGCAAATTCCGATCGGCTCATAATCGACCACGATCCGGTTGGTGCCGGATGGCGCGGTGCCGAATTCACCGGTGATCCGGACCGCCTCTTCGGCATTCCAGCGGAAGAACTCGGCGGCATAAGCCACTTCGCCGCGCGCGTCGCGCAGCGCCTTGCCGTTCTCCAGCGAGATCAGCATGGCGAGCGTTTCGGAGCGTTCGACCATCAGTTCGAAACAGCGCCTGAGGATTTCCGAGCGTTTGCGCGGCGCAGTTTCCCGCCATCTCCTAGCTGCTTTGGCCGCCGCCTCGACGGCGGCGGTGGCGTCCTCGACCGTCGCATCGGGAACCGCCGCGATCACCGCCCCGGAGGAGGGATCGACGACATCGATGAGCCGACCGTCGGAGGACGACCGCCAAGTGCCGTCGATGTAGAGTCCGTGCGAAAAACCGCGCACGTCATAGCCATCCTGGTCGAGTTGCTGAGTGTTCAAATTCATCGCTTTGTTCCGTTTCTCACATAACGCAGGCGGCGAGGTCGCCGTCATGGGCGGCCTGGACGAGACGTCGCATCGTGCCGAGATCGAACGCACGCGGATTGTTCTTGATCAGGCGGTCGATGCCGAGCGCTTGCTCGGCGGTCCAGTCAAGCTTATCGGCAGGGAGGCCCAGATCCGCCAGTGTCGGCGTAATACCGATCGCCGCGAACAATCGCCTGATCTCCTCGATCGTGGCGGCTGCCATCTCGTCGGCGGTTCGCGCCTTGGCCTCCAAGCCAAGTGCCGCGCCGATCTCTGCCATCTCGTGAGCGGCGACGCGGCTGTTATAGGTCATCACGTAAGGCATCATTGTGGCCACGCCCAAACCATGGGCGGTGTGGGTGAGGGCGCCTGCCGGGTATTGCACGGCATGCGCCGCCGCCGTGCCGGCGGTGCCGAACGCGCAGCCCGCCGCCAGAGCGCCCATCATGACATCGGCACGCGCGTCGGCATCCGTGCCGTCGCTGCAGGCTTTCTCCAGACTCCGGCCAAGCAGCTTTATCGCGAGCAACGCGAAATGGTCTGTCAGCGCAGTCTTGCCGATGAAGACATGCTGTTGCGGCAGATTGGGGTCTTCACCGCGCCGCATGGCGGTGAAGGCCTCAATCGCATGGGTCAAGGCGTCGGCGCCGGCGATCGCGGTCAGGCCAGGCGGACAGGTCATTGTCAGCTCGGGATCGCACAGAGCGACCGCGGCGATAAGGTGAGGGCTCGATATGCCGACCTTGAGCGTCCGGTCCGGGTCGGAAATCACCGCGACCGGCGTCACCTCGGAGCCGGTGCCGGCCGTGGTGGGTACGGCGATCAGCGGCAGTGTCTGACCCGGCACCTTGAACTCCCCGTAATAGTCCTGGAGCTTGCCGCCATGGCTGAGCAGCAGGGTGGCGCATTTGGCGAAATCGAGACAGCTGCCGCCGCCGATGCCGATCACCATATCCGGCCCGAACCCCTTCGCTTCCTCGACGCAGATGCCGACCGTGTCGCGTGGCACGTCGGGCAGAACACGATCATGCACCAAGACCTCGATCGAGGCTGACTGAAGGGACTTGATGATGTCGGCGAATACCGTTGTGCCCGCGAAACGCTCGTCGGTGCAGACCAGCGCGCGTCGGCCGAACCGGGCGGCGACCGTCGGCAGCACATGGCGTTGCCCCTTCCCGAACAGGATTTCGCGCGGCAACCGCAGGGCGGCGAAGAGGGTCATGATTGGTCCTTTGACGGCTGCTGACTGGAAACGGAGGCATTGAACTCGGTCTGGATCGGACGGTTTAAGAGTGTGTCTCTCGCACTTAAAAGATATCCGCTTTAAAATCGTATAGGATATAGGATTGCATCCGTGGAACCATCGTGTTAGCAGTCCTCACTGTCAAGAGGCAAAATATGCAGACCGCAAACTTACCCGACCCAAGCGACGCCAGCATTGGAGCTGGTCGCATCCAGCGCGCCAACAGTCTCGTCGAAGATGTCTATGAAGCCATCTTCGCGCAGTTGATGGCGCTGAAGATCCCCCCCGGCTCGCGCATCACAGTCGACAGCTTGGTCAAGGAATTCAACGTCTCGCACACGCCGATCCGGGAAGCCCTCGGACGGCTCGAAGGCGAAGGCCTGGTGCTCAAGACGCATCTGATCGGTTATCGTGCCGCGCCCCAGATCACCCGGCGCCGTTTCGACGAATTATACGAGATGCGTCTGCTGCTCGAGCCGCATGGCGCCGCAAAGGCCGCCGCAACGATGGACGACGCCAAGCTCGATCTGTTGCTCGAAGCTGCCGGCGTGATGTCACGCCGCGAAGGCAAGGATGATCGCGTGCGCTATTCGAATTTCGCCAGGCAGGATGCGATCTTCCACGACAAGATCATGGAGTTCTCTCAAAACGAACTCATCCGCGAGACGTTGAGCCACCAGCACACGCACTTCCACATCTTCCGCCTGATGTTCCATGCACGCGTGACCGAGGAGGCGCTTGACGAACACGAGGCGATCCTCGCCGCGTTCGGCTCGGCCGATCCCGATGCCGCCGAAAAGGCGATGCGCATCCATATCGAGCACTCGCGCGATCGCCTGCTCCCGGCATTCGATTGAGGTCGGAACGGATGTCCATTGCCGCGAATATCGCCGGGGAGGGCGGGAGCACGTTGTCCAGCGAAGCGCCTGGTTCGCTTGAACCGGTGCTGCGCGCCCAGGAATTGTCCAAGCAATACGGCCCAGTGACGGTGCTGTCGGACGTCACCCTGGACGTCCTGCCGGGAGAGATCCACGCCATCATTGGCGAGAACGGTGCCGGCAAGTCGACGTTGATGCGGCTGCTGTCCGGCTATGTCGAGCCAAGCCACGGCACGTTGTCGATGAACGGACACGCGGTGAAATTTGCCAAGCCTGCCCAAGCACAGGATGCCGGTATCGCTTTGGTTCATCAGGAGATCCTGCTCGCCGAGGGGCTCACGGTCACCGACAATCTGTTTCTCGGGCGAGAGCTTTCGCGTGGCCATGTCGTGGATGACCGCACCATGCGCCGGCTGGCAACCGAGAAACTGGCGCAGATCGGCTGCGCGGTCTCGCCAAGGGCACTGGTGCGCGACGTTTCGCTGGCAGACCGGCAGATGGTGCAGATCGCTCGCGCCCTGCTTGACGACCACAAGGTGGTTATCTTCGACGAGCCGACCGCCGTTCTGACCGGTGGCGAGGTCGAGCGCCTGCTGGAGATCGTCCTGCAACTGAAGGCTCACGGCACCGCCGTGCTCTATATCAGCCACCGGTTGGATGAGGTGCAGCGGGTCGCCGACAAAGTGACCGTTCTGCGCGACGGCAAGATGGTCGGCACCTATCCCGGCAAGACGCTGAGCCAGATGGATATGGCGCGGCTGATGGTCGGGCGCGAACTGGCAGCGCTCTATCCTGAGAGAACCGCAGCGCCTTCGGATGTACCGATGCTGAGCGTGAGGAACGCCTCCGTTCCCGGCTATGTGGAGGACGTGTCGTTCACGGTCCACAAGGGCGAGATCCTGGGGTTCGCCGGTATGGTCGGCGCAGGCCGAACCGAACTCTTCGAGGGCATTATCGGCTTGCGCCCGGCAGTTGCCAAGATCGAACTTGAGGGCAAGTCGGTCCATTTCCAATCGCCGCGCGCGGCGATCGACGCCGGCGTCGGTTACCTGACCGAGGATCGCAAGGGCAAGGGACTGCTGCTGCAAGAGCACTTGGCGCCTAACCTGACGCTATCGGCGCTCGATGTATTCCATCCCGGCCTCTCGATGGGTCGGCGCCGCGAAGCGCAAGCCTTGGAACAGGCCGTGGAGACATATGACATCAGGCTGAAGAGCCTCGGCGCCAAAGCGGCCCAGCTTTCCGGGGGCAATCAGCAGAAGCTGCTGCTGGCGAAGGTGCTGCTGACCGATCCTTCGGTGGTCATTATCGACGAGCCCACGCGTGGCATCGACATCGCCAACAAGGCGCAGATCTATGCCTTCATCCAGGAGCTTGTGGCCAAGGGCAAGGCCTGCATCGTCATCTCTTCGGAGATGCAGGAATTGATCGGCATCTGCGACCGCATCCTGGTGATGCGCGAAGGCCGCATCACCGGCGAGGTCAGTGGCGCCGAAATGACCGAAAGCAATGTGGCGGTACTGGCGACCAGTGGCCCCAAGCAAGGGCCAAAAGCCAAGGGAGGCACAAAATGGCTGTCATGAGCGAATCCGCACCCAGGCGTCGCCCCCTCGATCTCAACATCAGTTGGACCGATATCGGGCCTTTTCTTGCGCTGGCAGCTCTGCTGGTGGTCGGTTACCTCATCAACCCCGATTTCCTGTCCGCCACCAACCTCGCCAACGTCATCACCCGCAGCGCCTTCATCGCTATTATCGCGGTCGGCGCGACATTTGTGATCTCGTCGGGGGGGCTCGATCTTTCCGTCGGCTCGATGGCCGCCTTCATCACCGGCATCACCATCATGTTCATGAACGCGGTGGCGCCGCATGCCGGCATCTGGGCTATTCCCGCCGGTATGGCGGTTGCGATCCTGGTCGGCCTGCTGTGCGGGCTTGCCAACGGGCTCATCGTCACGGTCGGCAGGATCGAACCGTTTATCGCCACGCTGGGCACGATGGGGATTTTCCGGGCGCTGATAACCTATCTGACCGATGGCGGCACGATACCGATCGACAGGTCGTTGCGCGAGGCCTACCGGCCTGTCTATTTCGGCACGGTCGGCGGGATCCCGGTTCCAATCCTCATATCCATCGCAGTCGCCGCGGTCGCATCCTTCATCCTTTACAAGATGAAATATGGGCGCAAATGTGCGGCGGTCGGCGCCAATGAGGATGTCGCCCGTTATTCCGGCATCTCGGTGATCAGGACACGGACCGTGGCCTATATCGTCCAGGGTGTCTGTGTGGCGATTGCCGCGATCTGCTACGTGCCGCGCCTGGGCGCCGCAACGCCGACAACCGGACAGCTTTGGGAACTGCAGGTCATCACCGCCGTGGTGATTGGCGGCACCGCATTGCGCGGCGGCAAGGGCCATGTGTGGGGGACAGTCGCCGGCGCCGTCATCCTGGAACTCATCGCCAATCTCATGGTGCTCTCGGACTTCGTCTCCGAATACCTCGTTGCCGCTGTTCAGGGCGTCATCATCATCATCGCCATGCTCATCCAGCGGTTTTCGAATTCGAAATAGCGCCGCGTCCGGACCACGCGGATTAACGTTCTTGTAGGTCCAAGGGAGAAGACAATGTTCAGTAGAAAATGGATTGCGGCAGCGACACTTGGCGCGCTGCTGCTGGCCGGCCAGGCCATGGCGCAAGACAAGAAGGTCATCGCGGTGTCGATACCGGCCGCTGACCACGGTTGGACAGCGGGCATCGTCTACCACGCACAAGCGGCGGCCAAGGAAATCAACGCCGCGTTCCCGAATGTCGAAGTGGTCGTGAAGACGTCGCCGTCCGCGGCGGAGCAGGTCAGCGCGCTTGAGGACCTGTCGGCCAGCCGCAAGCTGGATGCTCTGGTGATCCTGCCTTACAGCTCGGAAGAGCTGACCCAGCCGGTCAAGGCTATCAAGGACATGGGCACGTTCATCACCGTCGTCGATCGCGGTCTGACTGACGCCTCCGTCCAGGATCTCTACCTCGCCGGCGACAATATCGCGGTTGGCACCAACACCGCCAAGTTCATGATCGACAAGCTTGGCGGCAAGGGCGACGTCGTTGTGTTGCGCGGCATTCCGACCGTCATCGACGACGAGCGCATCAAGGGCTTCCAGGACACGATCAAAGGCACTGATCTGAAAGTCCTCGACATCCAGTACGCGCATTGGAACAGCGACGAAGCCTTCAAGCTGATGCAGGACTATCTGGCCAAGTACCCGCATATCGATGCGGTGTGGGCCAATGACGACGACATGCTGCTTGGCGTGCTCGAGGCGGTCAAGCAGTCGGGGCGGACCGACATCAAGCTTGCGCTCGGTGGCAACGGCATGAAGGACATCGTCAAGAAAGTGATCGACGGCGACGCCATGACGCCGGTCGAGACGCCATACCCGCCGTCGATGATCAAGACCGCGATCTACATGACAGTCGCCAACCTGATCGGCCAGGCACCCGTCCGTGGCACCGTCAAGCTCGACGCGCCGTTGATCACCCAGGCCAACGCCAAGGAATATTACTTTCCGGATTCGCCATTCTGACCCTATCCGATTTCACAGAAAGGCAGGCGCAGTCTGCGCCTTGCCTAGCTCAAAACACTGAGAGGAAGAACCATGCCAGGCAAAAAGATACTGATGCTGACCGGTGAGTTCACCGAAGAATACGAAATCTTTGTCTATCAGCAAGCGATGGAAGCCGTCGGTCACACCATCCACGTGGTATGCCCGGACAAGAACGCCGGAGATCTGATCAAGACCTCGCTGCACGACTTCGAGGGCGACCAGACCTACACCGAAAAGCTCGGCCATTATGCGCTGATCAACAAGACTTTCTCGGAAGCCGAGAGGCAGCTCGATCAGTATCATGCCGTCTACTGCGCGGGCGGCCGCGGCCCGGAATACATCCGCACCGACAAGCGCGTGCAGGCGATCGTGCGCCATTTCCACGAGGCCAAGAAGCCAATCTTCACCATCTGCCACGGCGTGCAGATCCTGATCGCTGTCGACGGCGTGGTGCGCGGCAAGAAGGTCGCGGCACTCGGCGCCTGCGAGCCGGAGGTGACACTGGCGGGTGGCACCTATATCGACCTGTCGCCGACCGAGGCCTATGTGGACGGGACAATGGTTTCGGCCAAAGGTTGGACGGCGCTTGCTGCGTTCATCCGCGAATGTCTGAAGGTGCTGGGAACGGAAATCCGCCACGCATAAACTTCTGGAACCGACGCATTCGCCAAGGGATGCGTCGGTTCCCTTCAACAGCGCTTCCATATCCATCAACTCGGTCGGGATCGCGGCTCCCGAGCTACGATATAGGCGAGAGACTTAAGTATTGCCGCCTGTTGCGCCGCTTTTCGTCGTGCCTGTTCCACTGGTGCTGTTCGACAGGGTTGGCGCGCGGCGTTGTTTCAGCATCCGGATAGGCCGTGTCGTCGACCGTGCGGCCCCGTCGTCCCCCCGAGGCCACCTCGCTCCGGGCTTGCTCATTCGGATTGCAAGCTACTGACATCAGTCAACGCCTGCAACGGCGCTACGCCACCGGAAATCGGGGTGCGCTTGAGTTCAGGCCCGCGTCAGTAAATCTGGCATCGCGGATAATCCAATAATCTCCCGGCGTCCGGGGCTGGTCATCGGCCTGACGAAAAGAACGGCGTCCAGGAACGATTTCGGCCGGCTGTCGTTGCCTGACATTAGGTATCCCTTATGGACTTTGCGAAATGCCGCTGTGTCAGAATCTATGCCCTCTTGAAATGACGTTCAAATGTCCGCGCTGCGGATTGGCTTTGCTGAAACCCGGGCGCTGGTTCCAGGTTGCGTCCAAATATCGCTGCGAGGGCTGTCACAGCGAAATCCGGATTACGTATCCCGACAAGATTGCACTTTTCCAGAAGTATGCGGATTCGCAGGGCGAGGTCCATCTCCCCCAAAGCATAGCTCAGTCCTGACCAGTCGTTCAGCGGCTAGGCCACGGTCCTGCCAGGAGGGCAGGCGATCTGAAGGCCGACTTCCGGCGGTAGGGTTGCCTGTAGCATGGAACGAAATCCGTTCCCTGCGGTTGGAGTTGTCCAGCTACACGCGATTGAACCGGCCTTGCCCCACAGTCAGGAGCAGTGATGCAAACATACCTGGTGGAACAAATGGAGGGGGATGACGTGGTCGCGGCGAGTAACGTCAATGCGTCCAGCCCGTTCACGGCGGCGACTATGTCAACGGGACGCCAGGTTACCCTGCGGACTTGGGAAAACAATTGGGTTCGTGTAACGGATGAGCTTGGAGGGGAAGTGTTCGCATACTGCTTCGTTTCAAGCACTGGCAAAGCGGATAGCAGCGCGCAGCCCGACACCTCTGTAAGGTAAGGTAGTCCCGCAGCCCGGGCGGGCGCAGGCTGGCCTCTTCATCTTCGAATAATTCAAGCGATTAAGACCGTCTCACGCATCATCCGAATGATTGATGAAAAGATCATGCCGCGGAGCGATAAGCGGCAACAATCCTAGCGTGGGGCCCTTATGTCTCTGGCGCATTTAGAATCTTCGAGGGCGATTCAAACGGTGCAGGCTGACTACCAAGCGGTGGTCCCTTGCCGATGGCTAAAAGCTCCCGATCATGCTCTTGACCATGGCGGGCCTGTTCTACGTCTGCATCAACGGATGGGAACTGGCTTCGCCGACGTTCCTGTCTTTGATCACCTGAGGGAGATCGCCGGGCGTTATTCCGAAAAATTAGCCGCCAGCGACGGCACCAATCGACTGACCTATTCCGAGCTTTTACGGGCGGTCGAGGCATTGGCCGGCTGGATTGAAGCCGTCGTTCCCGACGGAAATGCGGTTGGAATACTTCAGGCCAACTCGGTCTGGTACACCGTTGCGATGCTGGCCAGCATGGCATCCGGTCGGCCGTCAGTGCCGCTTAACGTGCGAGATCCGGACTCGCGCATCAACGAAATCGTCGCCGACGCGAGGCTCTCCGCCATAATTGGCGACAAAGGCCTCCACGGCCTTGATCTGCCCCAGCACGTTGCCTGGATCGATATGGCGCAATCATTGCAGGCAACGCCCCATCCAGCCGCACACCGTGTGGTTTCTGTCGATGCACCGGCAATCGTGCTTTATACCTCCGGCAGCACGGGCCGCCCCAAGGGGATTGTCAACAGCCAGCGGAACTTGCTGTGCCGAGTGCAGCAATATGTCGATGCGTGCCACATCAATGCACAGGATGTATTCCTGCCTCTGACCGGCCCGGCAACCATCGCCGGCTGTCGGGAAATTCTTGCCGCTCTTCTCACGGGTGCCACGTTGCAGCTTGTGGAGGTTGAAGCCGTCGGCCTGCGCGCGGTTCGCGGCCGCATGCAATCCGAAGGCGTGACGATCACCTATCTGGTGCCGGCATTGCTTCGCGCTCTCTTGGCGGATGAACCCGCGGACGCCTTTGGTTCGCTCAGAGTTGCCCGAATTGGAGGCGAGAAGGTATCTTCGGCCGACATCCGCCTCGTGCGCAAGGCTGTCCCGCCAAATTGCCTGGTGCAGATCGGCTATTCATCGACGGAAACGACGGGATCGCAGTGGTTCTTGCCGCACGATTGGCCGGAATTCGATTCTTCGGCTCCCGTCGGCTGGCTGCTTCCGGGAATCAGCTTCGCAGTGGTCGATGAAGAGGGTTACCCGGTTCAGCCCGGCAAGATCGGAGAACTGTTGATCAGAAGCCCGTATGTCGCGCTTGGACATTGGGAAAACGGGGCCGTTGTTCCGTTTGAAGTAGACCCCGACGACCAGACGCTTCGCATCTTTGCGACGGGCGATCTTGTGCAAATCGGGAGTGACGGCCTGCTGCGGATCATAGGCCGCAAAGGGCGCCAGATAAAGGTCAATGGGCGGCGCGTTGAGCCGGCCGAACTCGAACGGGTTCTGCGTGGCGCGCCGTCGGTGAAGGATGCCGTGGTTATCGTCACCCCGGCGAATGAACTGGTTGCATTCGCCGTACCGCACAGCGGAGCGGGAGCCAGTTTTTGCGACGAGATGCGCCAACTTGCCAGGACAAAATTGCCGCCGGCGCTTTGCCCGTTGCGACTCCATGCAAGCGCCGAGATACCGCGACTGCCCAGCGGAAAGATCGACATGACAACGCTGGCTGCAATTGACCTTTCGGTTCGGGAAACCACGCCCCCACCGCAAATACCCCATGCGGGACATGAAGTTCCTGCTCATCAGATCGTACGGCGTGCCTGGACCAAGGTCCTCAAGACGCGGGTCGCCCTGGGCTGTTGGGACGAAGCGGGGGGAGATTCGCTGAAGCTGCTGCACTGCGTCATGGAAATCGAAAGCGCGATCGGGCAGGAGCTCGGATTGGAAGCCTTCACGGTTGGAATGAGCTTCGATGAGATGGTTGCAGCGGTCATTTCTGCTCAAGGAGGCGGCGAGCACGCGCCCGCTTGGAAACACGAGCCTCCGCTGCTTTTCCTTTTCCCCGGGTCGGTCGGCTATGGTCCGAGCCTTGCTTCGTTCGCATCGGCAATAAGCAAGGTCGCCAGGGTGTCTCCCATCAGATATCCGGCCCTGGGCATGATCCTGCAAGGTCAGAACACCGTCGCCGCAATGGTCGAAGCTGCAATCGATCATATCAACCGCGTGCAGCCGACCGGCTGTGTTCGCCTGCTTGGTCACTCGCTCGGAGGAGCGGTTGCTTTTGAGGTTGCCGCGCGTCTGCTTGATCAAGGGCGAGCGGTAGCGTTCACGGGCATTCTGGATACCAGCCTGGTTGGCGAACGCAGCAAGCGTTGGGAGACGATTACCCGGACATTTCACCGGATCCGAACCAATCGTATATCGGCTAGTCGAGTGGCATGCCGCGCGCTTGCCAAGGTCGCGGTCAAAATGCACTGCGAATCCCGGCTTGCCAGCTTCCTCGACCGCTATGCCGAGGGTCAGTTCAACCCGACGAGCTTCAGAACCAAACTGGAACTGCAGGAAGTTCTGCGCGCGCGCGCCTTCTTCCAGTGGCTCACAGAACCCAGGCCGATACTGCCGATCACCGGCACCTTGTTCCGTTGCGCGCGGCCCGGAATGCCGCTTGCACTTGGGTGGGATCGGGCATTCGTCCATCTGGACGTCATTCCGATCGCCGGCACTCACATCGACATGGTCGTGGAGCCTCATCTGACCATCAATCGCCCGCTCATCGAAAACGCTGTGACTGAGACCTACTCTTCAATCGAGTCACAGAAACGGGAGGCAGTGTCATCGACCTGATCGGGGAATTCAGCAGCGATGTGCTGGCGCTCGATGCCCGGCTGGAGATCGATCGCATCGTCGAGACCTTGCGCGAACAGGTTCTCGGCACACAACGGCGCCGCGGAGTGGTTGTCGGGCTCTCCGGAGGCATCGACAGTTCGGTCGTCGCAACGGTCTGCGCACGCGCGTTCGGCAGGGACAAGGTACTGGGCCTGTTCATGCCGGAGCGCGATTCATCCGGCGACTCGTTGAGGCTTGGCCGCAGCGTCGCCGGGCAGCTTGGCATCGACACAATCCTTGAGGATATCCAGCCGGCGCTCGAGGGCATCGGCGCCTACGCCCGACAGATGGAGGCCATCCGAACTGCCGTCCCTGGATATGGCGAAGGCTGGAAATGCAAGCTGGTCATGGCATCGGTGCTGGAGAGCAGCGGCCTTAATATCACGCGCCTCACCGTCGAGGATCCGGACGGAAAGATCGACACCGTGCGTCTTTCGCCGGCGGCTTACCTGCAGATCGTCGCTGCAACCAACTACAAGCAGCGGGTTCGCAAGATGACTGAATACTATCATGCGGACCGCCTCAACTATGCAGTGGCAGGCACGCCAAACCGGCTCGAATATGACCAAGGCTTCTTCGTCAAGCAGGGCGACGGCGTCGCCGACGTGATGCCGATCGTCCATCTCTACAAGACCCAGGTTTATCAGCTGGCGGAATATCTCGGGATTGACGAGGAGGTCCGAACGAGGCCGCCGACCACGGACACGTTTTCCATGGCGCAAACCCAGGAGGAGTTCTACTTCGCCTTGCCCTATCAGCTGATGGATTTGTGCCTCTACGGCATGAATCACGGAATTTCGGCCGGCGTGGTTGCCGCCGCCGCCGGCCTGACGGCCGAGCAGGTCGAGAAGGTCTATAAGGATATCGTCAGCAAACGCCGCGCCGCCCGCTACCTTCACGCACGGCCGCAGCTGTCCGCTGCGATGGACAGGGATTGACCCATGTGCGGCATCGCCGGAATTGTGGCGCTGAACGCGGCTGCGGAGCCTCCTTCACGAGCCGCGCTTCTACGAATGGCAGCCGCGCTCTCCCATCGAGGCCCGGACGAGAGCGGCGTTTACCGCGACAGGCGGGCGGGGCTGGCGCATACCCGTCTGTCGGTCATCGATCTCTCGACCGGACAGCAGCCCCTCGCCGACACCGGCGATACCACCTGGATCGTGTTCAACGGCGAGATCTTCAACTACGTCGAGCTGCGTGAACAACTCATGGCGCTGGGGCATCGTTTCCGCACCCGCAGCGATACCGAGGTCATCGTGCACGCCTACCGCGCCTGGGGCGTGGCCGCGTTCGAGCGGCTAAACGGGCAGTGGGCACTCGCCATCTGGGATTCGCTGACAAGCCGCCTCGTCCTGTCGCGCGACCGGTTCGGCATCTGCCCGCTGCATTTGTGCGAACATGCTGGCCGCCTTCACTTCGCCAGCGAAGTGAAGGCCATTTTCGCAGCCGACCCGGCGATACCGCGGGCCTTCGATCCGGCGGGGATAGACCAGACTTTCACGCTGTGGACGGTCGTACCGCCGCAAGGCGTATTTCAGGGAGTGAAGGAACTTACCCCCGGCCATGTACGCATCTACGACAATGGCAGCGTTCGTGAGCACGCTTTCTGGAAACCTTGTTATCCCGAGATCGCGGACCAGGCCCACGGCACCTTCACCGGCTCACTGGACGATGCGGTGGACGAAGTGCGCAGCGCCTTGCAGGCCGCGACGGCGCTTAGAATGGTCAAGGCGGATGTGCCGGTTGGCTGCTACCTTTCCGGCGGGCTCGACAGCTCACTTGTCGCCATGCTCGGGAGGCGCTTCGCCGGCGCGCCATTCCAGACCTTCTCGTTGCGTTTTGCTGACGCCGAATATGATGAAACCCGTTACCAGCGGCTGGTTGCAAGTGCGAGCGGCGGCGAGCACCACGAGGTGATGGTTTCGCGCGGTGATATTGCCGAGGTTTTCCCAGATGTGATCCGTCACGCCGAGCGTCCGATTCTCAGGACCGCGCCGGCGCCGTTGTTCCTTCTCTCGAGGCTGGTGCGCGAACATGGCATCAAGGTCGTCCTGACCGGCGAGGGCGCCGACGAGATGTTTGCCGGCTACGACCTGTTCCGTGAAGGCAAGGTCCGCCGTTTCTGGGGGCGGCAGCCCGCATCCGCCCGACGCGCGCGACTGCTGGAACGCCTCTACCCCTATCTGAGCCGGTCGCCGGTCAAGCAGCAGGCGATGGCGCGCCAGTTCTTTGGACTCGGTATCCATGCATTTGGCGCGCCCGGCTTCGCGCATGACACCCGCTGGCGCACCACCAGCGCCATCAAACGGCTGTTCTCGGCCGGCATGCATGCCGAAGCGGCGCGTCACGACGTGGTGGCGGACCTGCTTGGCCGCCTGCCCGAAGAGTTTCCACGATGGGGTCCTCTCGCGCAGGACCAGTACCTTGAGATCAGGACACTGATGTCGGGCTACCTGCTCTCCTCGCAGGGTGACAGGATGCTGATGGCCCATTCTGTCGAGGGGCGCTTCCCGTTCCTGGACGACAGGCTCGTGGCGTTGGCGAATTCGCTCCCGCCCGACTACAAGCTGCGCATTCTGGATGAGAAGCACGTGCTGAAGCGTGTGGCGAAATCGATCGTGCCCGCGCAAGTCGTGGCCCGCAAGAAGCAACCCTACCGGGCGCCCAACGCACTTTGCTTCACGGGCGATGGCGCACCCGCCTATGTCCGCGAAGCACTCTCCGAGACTGCTCTGCGCGCGACCGAGTTCGGATCAAAGACATTCGCCGCGCGCCTGC
>NZ_RZQP01000430.1:0-2185 GCF_003998165.1 Mesorhizobium sp. M7A.F.Ca.US.007.01.2.1
CGCCGTTGAGTGGGTCGAGGCCTGTGGCATCAGCCCCCTTGTCGTCGGTGAGAAGCATGGTGTCGGCGAGCGTTGCCTTGACGCCCGTCTGCTCCTGGCCGGCAGCAGGTGCCGCGCCCGGTGCGACCGGAGCAAATTCGATGGCGATCGTGTTGAGGCGCGGCCGGTAGTTGGTGGTGCCGACGACATTGTAGCCACGGTCCGGCAACAGCCAGAGCGAACCCCTGTAGCCGGCGGTGTCATGCGTCCAGCCTGATGCGTCGATCGCCATGCCGGAACCCGAGCCGAAGGTCTCGCCGAACTTGTCGCGCTGAGCGGCCGGGATGCGGCCGACGCCGACCAGCCCCTTGTTGACGAGGCCGCCGACGGTCGCGGTGCTGTCGGCGAGCGCTGGCGCCAAGGCGGTGAACAAGGCCAGCGCGACGCCAAGCGACGCGGGTCGATACAGGTGCTTCATGGATAATCCTCTTTGTGACGGATGTGCCGGAGCGGCCGGGGGACGAAAAACTGAAAGAGGTACGACATCGAT
Source organism: Mesorhizobium sp. M7A.F.Ca.US.007.01.2.1 (assembly GCF_003998165.1). NCBI lineage: Bacteria > Pseudomonadati > Pseudomonadota > Alphaproteobacteria > Hyphomicrobiales > Phyllobacteriaceae > Mesorhizobium > Mesorhizobium sp. M7A.F.Ca.US.007.01.2.1. Next base: position 530 of record NZ_RZQP01000430.1, read on the forward strand.
GATGTTGCGCAAGCCTCCCCGAAACGCGGTCTACGGCGCGAACATGATGCTTGCGTGACAGCGCGCAGTGCATGCCGGCGGTCGACGAAAAACGATGCGCGCGCGCCGGCACTGGACACTTATGTCCAGTGGATATATACTCCAGTCTTCGGACCAACCGTGGAGGGGAAGCCTTGAAGTCGCACTACCGCGCAGTCGTCATCGGAGGTGGCGTGGTCGGAGCCTCGGTGCTCTATCACCTGACGCGGTTCGGCTGGAGCGATGTGGCGCTGATCGAGCGCGCAGAACTGACGGCCGGTTCGACCTGGCACGCGGCGGCAGGCTTCCATGCGCTCAACGCCGATCCCAACGTGGCGGCGCTGCAGGACTACACCATCAATCTCTACCGGGAGATCGAGGCCGAATCCGGCTGGGATATCGGCCTGCACATGACGGGCGGCGTCAACATCGCCAGCGATCCCGCGCGCTGGGAGTGGCTGAAATCAGCCTGGGCCGTGTTCCAGTCGGTCGGCATCGAGACCGCGCGCCTGGTCACGCCCGACGAGATCAAGGCGATCTGCCCGATCGTCGACGTCAACGGTGTTCTTGGCGGCCTGCATGATTCCAACGAAGGCCATCTCGACCCGTACGGTACCACGCATGCCTATGCGGGTGCTGCGAAGAAGCGCGGCGCCGACATCATCTTGCGCAACCGGGTCGTCGAGCTGAAAGCACGTGCCGACGGGCGCTGGGACGTCATCACCGAGCAGGGCACCATCATCGCCGAGCATGTCGTCAATGCCGGCGGGCTGTGGGCGAAGCAGCTCGGCCGCATGGCCGGCGTCGACCTGCCGGTGACGCCGATGGAGCACCACTATTTCATCACCGATGACATTCCGGAGATCGCAGCACTTGACAGGGAAATCGGCATCGCCGTCGATCTCGACGGCTTTTCATACCTGCGGCAGGAGCGCAAGGGTGTGCTGCTTGGCGTCTATGAGCAGAACCCAAAGCACTGGAACATGGACGGAGCGCCGTGGGATTACGGCATAGAGCTGATCCCGGAAGACATCGACCGCATCAGCCCGGAACTCGCCAAGGCGCATGAGCGCTTCCCTTGCCTGGCGACGGCCGGTATCCGCAAATGGGTCAACGGCGCCTTCACCTTCACGCCGGACGGCAATCCGATTGTCGGGCCGGTGCGCGGCCTGAAGAACTACTGGGTCGCCTGCGGCGTCATGGCCGGTTTCAGCCAGGGCGGCGGCGTCGGCAAGTCGCTGGCCGAATGGATGATTTTCGGCGAACCGCAGGCCGACATCTTCGGCATGGATATCGCTCGCTACGGTGCCTTCGCCGCCAACCGCGAATATCTCAGGCAGACGACGCGCCAGTTCTATTCGCGCCGGTTCGTCATGACCTTTCCCAATGAACGGCTGCCCGCCGGCCGGCCGCTGAAACGCCCCGGCGCCTATGACGGCATGAGCGCGGCGGGATGCGAATGGACGGCTTCCTGGGGGCTGGAAATCCCGGCCTATTTCGCGCCGATGGGATTTGCCGAGAGCACGACGCTGCGGCGCTCCAACGCCTTCGACATCGTCGGCGAGGAGGCGCTGCAGGTGCGGCGCGCCGCCGGCCTCGTCGATATCTCGGCCTATGCGCGCTATGCGGTGTCGGGGC
>NZ_RZQP01000431.1:0-2167 GCF_003998165.1 Mesorhizobium sp. M7A.F.Ca.US.007.01.2.1
GATGAAGCCGACCTTGCCGGCCTGCCGGACTTCGTGAAAAGTTCCATGGCCGAAGCGGCCGAGATACGCGGCCAGAAGGGCCGCTATGCCGTCACTCTGTCGCGCTCGATCTATGAGCCGTTCTCGACCTTCTCCGAACGCCGCGATCTGCGCGAGATCGCCTTCCGCGCCTTCACCATGCGCGGGCAGAATGGCGGCGCCACCGACAACACGAACGTGGTGCGCGACATGCTGCGCCTGCGGGCCGAAAAGGCAAAGCTGCTCGGCTACGCCTCTTTCGCCGCGCTGAAGCTCGACGACACCATGGCCAAGACGCCGAAGGCCGTGCACGCGCTGCTCGATCCGGTGTGGGAGAAGGCGCTTGAGAAGGCAGCAAGCGACCAGATCGAATTGCAGCGCCTGGCCACCGCAGCCGGCAGCAACGAAAAATTCGCTGCCTGGGACTGGCGCTTCTACCAGGAGAAGCTGCGCGCGGAGAAATTCGCCTTCGACGAGGCGGAACTGAAACCTTATCTACAGCTCGACCGGATCATCGACGCTTGCTTCGACGTGGCGACACGGCTGTTCGGCATCACCTTCGAAGAGAAAAAGGGCATCGCGGCCTGGCATCCGGACGCCCGCGTCTTCGTGGTGAAGAATGCCGACGGCAGCGAGCGCGGCCTGTTCCTGGCCGACTATTTCGCCCGGCCGTCAAAGCGCTCCGGCGCCTGGATGAGCGCGCTGCAGTCCGGCTACAGGCTCGGCCACGGTGCGAGCCCGGTCATCTACAACATCATGAACTTCGCCAAGCCGCCGGTGGGCGAGCCGGCGCTGCTGTCGGTCGACGAGGCCAAAACGCTGTTCCACGAGTTCGGCCATGCTTTGCACGGCATGCTGACCGACGTCACCTGGCCCTCGGTTTCGGGCACCTCGGTCAGCCGCGATTTCGTCGAACTGCCTTCGCAGCTCTACGAGCACTGGCTGACCGTGCCGGCGGTGCTGGAAAAGCACGCGCTGCACGTCAAGACCGGCAAGCCGATGCCCAAGGCGCTGCTCGACAAGATGCTGGCCGCGCGCACCTTCGGCGCCGGCTTCGCCACGGTCGAATTCACCGCCTCCGCCTTGATGGACATGGCCTATCACGCGCGGGCGGAGGCGCCTGAAGCGCCGCTTCGTTTCGAAGCCGAAACGCTTGCAGAACTGCATATGCCGGACACCATAGCCATGCGTCACCGCACCCCGCATTTCGGCCATGTCTTTTCCGGCGAAGGCTATTCGGCCGGCTACTATTCCTACATGTGGTCGGAAGTGCTCGATGCCGATGCTTTTGCCGCCTTCGAGGAAACCGGCGACCCCTTCAACCCGGCGCTCGCCGAGCGGCTGCGCAAGAACATCTACGCCGCCGGCGGCTCGAAGGATCCGGAAGAACTCTACACCGCCTTCCGCGGCAAGATGCCGTCGCCGGAAGCGATGATGGCCAAGCGCGGGCTGGCGTGATTGGCTTTCCCTTCCCCCCTTGTGGGGGAAGGTGGATCGGCGCGTAGCGCCGAGACGGATGAGGGGTGTTCCAGGAAATGCCAACGCCTCACTCCGCTGGAACACCCCTCATCCGACCTCGCTTCGCGAGGCCACCTCCTCCCACAAGGGGAGAAGGGAGAACCCTACACCTTCCAAGGATCCGTCACCCTCGGCCACACCGGCCTTGTCAGCTTCTTGTAATCGGTCACCGCCGGATTGCTGGGATACGAACTCGGCGCCGAGACATAGATGATCTCGGCGGCGATCGGCTCGAAGCCGGCGTAGAAATGATTGGTCGACTTGATCAGCAGCATGTCCTTGGCTAGCGGATCGACGCCGATGTTGGAAAAGATATCCGGCTCGAAGGTCTGCGTGCGGTTGGTGTTGAGGATGATGTCGACCTCGGTGCCTTCGAGGCGGACCAGCGCCGTCGGCCCAAGCGTCACCCGGCTTGGCCCGAAACTCTGCCAGCCCTCCGCAACCGCCTTCAGCACGCGCACGCGCGCATCGATCGGCTCGCCGGCTTGCGGCCCGGCCTTGCCGCCGAAGCGCAGGTCGATGACTGCGCCCTCGCCTGCCGCCAGGCAGAAGGTGACCGCGATCGGATCCCAGATGGTCGCGACGGCGAACCTGTCCAGGCCACGCGCCAGCATCTGGCGCAGCACGAAGG
>NZ_RZQP01000432.1:0-2151 GCF_003998165.1 Mesorhizobium sp. M7A.F.Ca.US.007.01.2.1
CCCTCGTATCCCTGAGCGCACGCTGGAATTTCTTCTCCAGCGCCTTTTCCACCTTGGCCACCATCGCCGCGGCTGTGGTGAACGAGCCGGCTGGATCGGCAAATACCGAAACCTGGAAAGGCGGCACCATCGCCTTCTTCGCGGCGTCGAACATGTCGAGCGCCAACGAGGCATCCTTCCCGGCGATGAAGATGCCGGTGTCGACACCCGCATCCGGCGGGCGTGAAAAGATCGCGTCCTGGACCAGTCCTGTCACTTCGGCCAAGCCCACATCGACATAGGGGACGACGGCGTCGAAACCTGCGTCGAGCGCCATGTTCACGTCGAAGGGGCTCATCTGCTTCAACGGTGTCAGCATGTGCAGGATGTGTTTGCGGGCCATTTCTTGCCTTTCTGCCTGAAACTGAAGCGTCAGCTGCCGACCAGATCCAGCCTGGTTGAACTGATCTTCGCGCCGGAGTTCCTGCCCTTGACGATCTTGACCTCAAGGCCGCCCTCAACTGTCGTCTTCCGAACCGCGTCGACGAACTTGAGTGCGGCGTCCTGCGATGGCGCGAAGGCAAAGCCTGTCGGCCCCCAGGAACTCTGGCCGATGCCGACGGCGCCTGCTTCATTGAGACAGTGGGCCACCATCTCGACCCGCTTCGAGGTGAACACGCCGCCCTGGGCCGGGGCGAAATGGCTGCCGATCAGCATCTGTATCGCGGTGACGGCGGCGCCGAATGCCGGAAGGTCCCGCTCGACCAAAGCCGGCATTATGCCCATCAGCACCCTCCGGCAGATCTCCCCACTGCCTGCCGTTGGGAATGGCGGCAGCGAGCGAAACGCCGCAACCTCGGCTGCTCCATGCAGTCCATGCCCGGAATGGTCGAGGATGAGGAGGACGCGCCACTCTTCCGGAAACGGCAGCCGCGCGACGACCGGAGGCGTTCCGCCGCGGTCGTTCTTGCCGGCGTCGACTATGACGCCGCCGTCTTCGAAACTTGCGATGCCGATGCCGGATCGGCCGCCCCGCTCGAGCAGGTTAGCGTCGCCGGCGATGTCCAGAGGCAGATTGTGGAGCGTGCGCAACGCCGAGGCGACGGCAAGGGCGATCTGTGTGCCGGAGCCCAGACCCGCATGACTGGGGATCGACTGCTCTACCACCAGATGGTGCTGGCCGCGAATGCCGAGATGCTTGCAGAGCGTCGATAGATGCTCGCTGGCGCGGGTGCTCTCGGAGCCTTCGACGATGGTCTCGCTGGACCGCGACAGGGTGACGACGGTTTCGGGTTCGCTCAATGGAAGCCCGACGCTGCCGAACCGCCGTCCAGCATCGCCGTTGAGATCAAGGAAGCCAAGGTGCAGGCGAGCGGGCACTCGTATGGTAACAGAATTCGACATCTGCCCCCCGATGGGTGCATCATGGATGCATCATGGAAGTTTAGGTGCCCGGTACCATGATAACTGTTTTCGTCGATGGGGCAAGCCAAAGAGAACGCATACGTGTTTGCCGGCTCCGGCGTGTGACAGACCGAGCAATTCGCGGAGGTCGAGATGAACGAGACAGTCAAGGAAAAGGTCTATTCGGAAGCCGAGATCGCCGACCGGCTTGAGAAGGAGCTGCCGAAATGGCGTTATGAAAACGGCTGGATCCGGCGCAAATACAAGACCCACAGCTGGAAATCGACGCTCATGGTCATCAACACGGTTGGTCATCTCGCCGAGGCGGCGTGGCACCATCCTGATATCACCGCCTCCTATGCCTGGGTCGAGGTGCGCCTGACGAATCACGCGGCGAAAGGCATTACCGACAAGGATTTCGAGTTGGCGAAAAAGATCGAGGATGTTGTCCAGTGGCAGCCGGCCAAGGAAGGCGGGGCACTGGAGGGCACTCCACTGACCGATCAACGCTTCGCTTACGTCAAATATGACTAAGCAGGGTCGGAATTTGTTGACGCGTATGAAAACATTCGCTGATCCGCTGCAGGGTGGGGTTCACGGCCAATCCAGTTTCGTCTAGGATCGAGCCGGCACCAGAAAGTAGTTTAGCGAATGGCGGTTGCTTGGATCGGCAACCGGGAAGCGCTGATTGAGCACGCGGCTGCGCATGCCGCGTCGCTATTGTCGTCAAGTCGGTGCCCGGTTTTCAGCTTTGATACGGATATAGAT
>NZ_RZQP01000433.1:0-2139 GCF_003998165.1 Mesorhizobium sp. M7A.F.Ca.US.007.01.2.1
CTGCACCGTCCAGCCTCCGGCCTGGAAGGTCGGGATGATGGCTGATGTCATGTCGTAGGCCCTGGCCGAGACAGGCAGCTTGCGGGCCAGCAGCTTGCGCAGGAAATCGACCTGCTCGACCGGCGTGATCTTGAGCGAGGAGTTTATCCAGGATTGGGTCAAACCATCATTCTTGCCGGGATTGCCGGAAACATCGGCATTGCCGTAGCCGAATTTGGAGACATAGCCAGCCAATTTTTCCGGCCCGAGCCGACTGGTGATTTCACGGGAGAACCAGACGATCGAATCCCGTTCCCAGATCACCGGATCGACGGTCTTCTGGTCCCGCTTCACCGCCTTGAACTCCGGCTTGTAGTCCCACGCCGGCGTATGCTCGTCGCTCAGGATCCCGCTGTCATAGCCGATCAGCGACAGCGGCACCTTGAACGTCGAGGCCGGGCTGAACCGCTGGTCGCACACTCCGTCCTGGTAAAGCGTCTTGCCGCTCGCCGCATCGGCGATCACCGTGCACTGCAAATCCCCCAGCGGCGCCGATTGCGCGCGCAACGGAAATCCCAGCAGCCAGGCGAGCAGGAACAGGATCCCGGCAAAGATGAAGGGAAGACGGTCGAAATTGCGCATTTTCTGCTCGCTCCAGAAGGGGGTTCGCGAGCGGCTTAGCGGGGTCTCTTGTCTCGATTTTGTCTCAAATGCGCAGTCTTTGTGCAGGCTGTTGTTAACCCTACCGGATCGTAAACCTGCTATTCTCCCCGGCCATCATTCCTGCACTTTGTCGCGCTTGCTGCCGATCCGCCAGTACCGCCAGGGCATGAACCAGAGATAGCGATCCGCAAGCGCCTCCGGCACCAGGTCTATGCCATGCGTGCCGAATGGCCCGCAGCGCAGCACGCGGAAGAATCCCATCCAGCCGCCGGCCCACAGGCCATGGCGGGCGATCGCCTCATGCGCATATTCCGAACAGGTCGGCAGATGCCGGCAGGAATTGCCGACAAAGCCCGACAGCGTCAGCTGGTAGAGGCGCACGAGCGACGTGCCGAGGAGACGGCCTGGCGTCTTGCGCCAGGGGCCGGGCCAGTTGCGGCCGCGTTTTTGCGACCCGTCTATATGCGCATGCCCATGCTGGTCGCGCACCACAGTCTCCGTATCGCGTTTCCCAGGCGATAGATGTGGACTTCCGCCGGAGAACGCAATCCCGCTCCTTGCGCGCCCCGCCATCACGGACGGGAACGGCGAAACGGCTGCCTGTCAGCCGACGGCGCCCAGCGGCCACGACTGGCCGGCCCCTCGCGGCGCTTTGAATGCTGCTTTTCGTCACGCCATTGAAACGTCGCGATCCGCATGACATCGCCAAAAATGCTCAGCAACTGGATCATGGTCGGTCTCCTTTGACATGGATTAGACCGCCGCTGGCCTTCGCCTTCAAACGAGTATAATTTCCACTTCGGATAATCCTGGGTTATGCGAAATGAAGCGTGGGCGCCTGCCGCTGACGGCATTGAGGAGCTTCGAGGCGGCGGGCCGGCATCTGAGCTTCAGCCGGGCCGCCGAGGAGCTTTTCGTCTCGCAGGCGGCGATCAGCCGGCAGATCCGCGAGCTCGAAATCTTCCTGCATCGACCCTTGTTCGAACGTCACCATCGACGAGTCGAACTGACCGACACCGGCCGGCGTCTGCTGGATCAGCTCGTCAGAAGTTTCGACGCCATCGATACCTTGCTTGGCGATCTGGTGGCGACACCGGCACAGTCCGTGGTCCGCGTCAGTGTCGAGCCGTCGCTTGCCTCCGTGTGGCTGGTTCCCCGGCTCAACCGGTTTCGCCAATTGCGGCCCGACATCGACGTCTCCCTCGAAGTCGATCCAAGGCTGATCGAGTTCCGCAGCGATCAGCCGGAGCTTGCCTTGCGCTTCAGCGCGCATGCCGACTCGTGGCCGCGCAGCCAGGCCGAGCGGCTTGCCTCGACGGTCGATTCGCCGGTCCTGTCGCCGGCGCTGCTTGCTTCTGGCCCTGCCCTCAGGAAGCCAATCGATCTTGGCCGCTACACGCTTTTGCACGAGGAGAACCGCCAGGGCTGGGTGCGCTGGTTCGAAGCGGCCGGCGTGCCCGCCGACGCCGTGCCCGCGCGCGGGCCGATGCTGGCGGT
>NZ_RZQP01000434.1:0-2134 GCF_003998165.1 Mesorhizobium sp. M7A.F.Ca.US.007.01.2.1
CCACATAGTCTTTCCGGGGCAGGTAGCCCGAGAAGGTGACGTTGGGACCGGCAAGCGCCCGCAAGCAGGCTGATTGCTGCCCTTCGCCAACGATGACCAGTCGCCGCGACGGCATTTCGTTGAAGGCCCGGATGACAAGGTCGGTGCGCTTGTAGGGGGCGAGGAAGGACGCTGAAACGTAGTAATCGTCCTTATCCTCCACACAAGGCAATTCGCCCAGTGTGACCGGGGGGAAAACGACGCGCGCCTGGCGCCCGTAAATGTGCTGGATACGGGAGCGGACATAATTCGAGTTCGCCAGCATCAGGTCCGGACCGTGCGCGGTTCTCGTATCCCATGTCCTCAGGCGATGGAGCATGTAGCGATAGAGCATTCCCTTGGGGCCGAAACCAAGCCGTCCCTGCTGAAGATAGGAAAATTGTTCATCCCAGGCGTAGCGGACGGGACTGTGCACATAACACAGATGCGGCTGGTCCGGCCTGGTGATGACGCCGCGCGAGAAGGCGGCCGACGACGAGATCACCGCGTCGTATCCCGTCACGTCGAATTGCTCGATCAGAAAGGGACAGAAAAAGAAGAGGGATCGATAGAACTTATGGACCATCGGTATCCGGTTGGCCGCAGACGTATGGAATTCCACGTCGTGGAAATATTGCTCCTTCACCTCTTGTGGCAGGAAATCGAAAAGCGTGAAGACTTCGGCGTTGGGGAACTGCTTGCAGATTTGCGCAAGAACCCTTTCCCCTCCCCGGAAATTCGGGCACCAGTCATGAACGATCGCTATCCTGGCATTGCTGTCGAAGCCGGGCCCCGGCGCGGCCGGCAATTCTTCGATGGATACATCGATCTTGGCAGCGACGGCCAAATCGGAAGAGCGTTCGTGGAGCATGGTTCCCCCTAGCCTCATAAGGCTGGCAGTCTCCATTCCATGTCGTTGCTCCGGCAAGCTGTCCGATCGGCTACACACCGCTACGGGCGCATGGCCATCTAATACTTGCGGATGTGGTCCGTCACCGGGATACTCCGAAAGCCTGTGTCCGGCGGTAGGCCAGGCTCCTCCCGTCTCCTTTTATGCAGGCTGTGTCGGTCCACTCGTCGGTCTAGGTTTCGGCGGAACCGAAGCTGGATCGAGCATGAGACTCATAGTGATCATCCCGACGCTTGGCCGCAGCGGACAGGTCGGGCGTTTGCTTGGATATTTGGGCGGCCAGACGAGGCTTCCTGATGAGGTCATAGTGTCGGCGCCCGACGCCTCGCATGTCGACCTGCCGGAAAGCTGTCCTTTCCAGGTGTCACTCGTTTTCGGACCGAAAGGACTGGCTGCCCAGCGGAACAGGGCTCTCGTACCTTCCCTGGGGCGCTTCGACATCATCACATTCTTCGACGATGATTTCGTTCCGTCCGCCGAATATCTGCAGCAGGTCGAGAAAGCTTTCGTGGAAAATGACGGATGGGCGGTGGTGATGGGCACGGTCGTCAGGGACGGTGCCACGAATGCTGGCCTCACCTGGGAAAATGCCGAAGCCGCCTTGCGGGAAAACGAGGGCAAAAAACATGATGGACCGCCGGTGGTCGACCATGTCGGAGCATACGGATGCAACATGTCCTTGCGTTCCTCGCTTGTGGGCGATTTGCGCTTCGACGAGCGCCTCGTCTTGTACGGCTGGCAGGAAGACATCGACTTCACCAGCCAAATGAGATCCAAAGGCCGCGTGGTCTGCGTGACCGCGATCACGGGCGTCCATCTCGGTATCAAGACAGGGCGGGTCAGCGGCGAGCGGTTCGGCTACTCCCAGGTTGCGAACGCGATCTATCTGATCAGGAAGGGCTCCGTTCCGGCCTCTTTCGCACTTCCGCTGATGTTCAGGAATATCGCCGCGAATCTCGCAAAGAGCCTGCGGCCTGAGCCGTATATCGATCGCAGGGGCAGGCTCAGGGGTAACATGCTGGCGATCCGGCACATCGCCATGGGACGAATCGAACCCGAATACATCCTGAAAATCTGAAGGTGGGAAGACAATGCGGAAATGGCTTGTGACAGTGGCGGCGGCTTCATTGGCGGCGGCTGCCTGCCCCTTGCCGACGGTGGCTGCCGAGTACCTCTTCGGACCTCAGGACAAGGTCAGGCTCAAGG
>NZ_RZQP01000435.1:0-2132 GCF_003998165.1 Mesorhizobium sp. M7A.F.Ca.US.007.01.2.1
CGGCTCCACACCGGTGACCTGTTCCGGACGGACGAGGACGGCTTCCTTTATTTCGTTGGCCGCAAGGACGACATCATCAAGACGCGCGGCGAAAAGGTCGCCCCGAAGGAAGTCGAAACTGTGCTGCACGCCCATCCAGGCATCGTGGAAGCCGTGGTGACCGGCGTGCCGGATCCGGTGCTCGGCCACGCCATTGCCGCCCTCGTCGTTCTCTCGGACGAGACCCTGAGCGAGCGGGACATCATTCGCTACTGCGCCGTTCATCTCGAGGATTTCATGGTGCCGAAGCTCATCGAGTTCCGCCGCGAGTTGCCGAAGACCGATACCGGAAAGGTCAGCCGAAGGCTGGCGGCCGAAACGTTGGGGACTGCAGAATGAACCTCTCCCTCGCCCCGAGCCGTCCCGCCTTCTCGGCCGACGCGCTGACGCTCGACAACGCAGCGGAAACCGATCGCATCGTCGCCGGGTTGCGCGAGCAGCTACGCGGCATGCGCAAGCGCGGGCTCGTGCTCGGCCTCTCTGGCGGCATCGATTCCAGCGTCTCGGTCGCGCTCGCCGCCCGCGCCGTCGGCGCTAAGAACGTCTTCTGCCTGTTCATGCCGGAAAGCGACTCCGATCCCGACAGCCTCCGCCTCGGCCGGCTGGCCGCCGAAACCTTTGGCGTCGAAGCGATCGTGGAGGATATCGGCCCGACGCTGCACGCGATGGGTTGTTATCAGCGGCGGGATACCTTCATCCGCGAGCTGGTGCCGGAATACGGGCCGGGCTGGGCCTCAAAGATCGTCATCGCCAATTCGCTCGCCGGCGAGGGCTACAACATCTCCTCGCTGGTGGTGCAGGACCCCGAAGGCCGGCAGACGAAGCTGCGCATGTCGGCGGCGGTCTATCTCGGCATCGTCGCCGCCACCAACATGAAGCAGCGCACGCGCAAACAGATCGAGTACTATCACGCCGACCGGCTGAATTTCGCCGTGCTCGGCACGCCGAACCGGCTCGAATACGACCAAGGCTTCTTCGTGAAGAATGGCGACGGCGCGGCTGACGTCAAACCGATCGCCCATCTCTACAAGAGCCAGGTCTATGCACTTGCCGCCCATCTCGGCATTCCCGAGGAAATCTGCCGCAGGGCGCCGACGACCGACACCTATTCCCTCGAGCAGACGCAGGAAGAGTTCTACTTCTCCCTGCCCTATGACCGCATGGATATTTGCCTCTTCGGCCTGAATAACGGCCTTTCAGCCGTGGAGGTCGGCGCCGCCGCGGAGCTGACTGCGGTCGAGGTCGAACGCGTCCGGGCCGATATCGCCGCCAAGCGCCGGGCGACGCGCCATCTGCACCTTGGCCCGCAGCTCGTCCGCCCCGTCGAGGAAATCGCCAGCTGAGATTGGCGCGACCATCGGGATTACGTCGCCGCGCGGGCAAATGACGGCCTATTCGAACTGCTCCCCGGCCAAGCGATTCCAGCGCTCGCCGGCCAGCCCGTTGAAGAAGCCTTGCGAGCTCAGAAACGCGTTCACCAGCTCCTCGTCGCGAGAATGCACCACGGTCGAGGCCGGTTGAGTGAAGGCGACCCGCCGGCCCAGCATCGCTGCGAGCAGGGCGGGTTGCGTCCGGCCGCGCAGGCCGGCGGCGCCACGCCGCGCCGCATCGCCAATCAAGCAGTCGACGACGGAACCAGCTTGCCCCGGCAGGGCCAGAACCTGCAGCACGCGCGCCATCCTGCCCGGGCGGGTGTGATAGAGGAAGGCGCCCACCAGCCCCCCGCTGGGGCAGGAGACGGACGCGAACACGGCATCACCATAGTCCGGCTTCTGGGAAGCCTCCGCGAGGATATGCGCAAGCTGCTCGGCACTCCAGTCGGGGCGGAGCGGGAACTGCCGCGTTAACGGGTCCAAAAGAGCCGCAAAACCGGCTTGATCGATTTCGGCTACCTTGAGGCCGCCCTTGCCATTCCAGAGTTCCGGGACCCCGGACCAGCGCATCTCGTTCTCCTGCATCCGTCCGCGAAGATAGCGATCGAGTCCGCGCGCGAGCGGGTCAAGCAAGCGCACGGCGCCGGCTCGCCGCGATGCTAGATCGAGCAGGAAGGCCGAAGGTCGGATGACCCGGATCCAGTCCAGGCTGTATTGCGG
>NZ_RZQP01000436.1:0-2119 GCF_003998165.1 Mesorhizobium sp. M7A.F.Ca.US.007.01.2.1
GGCGAGCACAAGCGCGATGCAGCCGATTCCGGCGAGGCGAGCGACGCTGCCGACGAGGCAGAAGAAGGTGCCGACGCTGGTGTCGAGGACATCTCGCACACGTCCGAGATCATCGAACATGCGGCTGATTCGTCCGAACATGCTGATGCGTCCGAGCATGGCGAGGATTCGGCCGAGCAGGACGAAGGCGAAATCCGCGAAGGCGGCCCGACGTCGATCGCCGCCTCGGTCGAGGCCGATGTGATTTCCGAAGCCGTCCCGCTGGCCGAACAAGGTAGCGAAGCGACCTCCGGCGACAATGATCGCGGCATGCTGGAAGAAGTGCAGTCCTCGCATCCGGACGATCACGAGGTCGAATCGGTCGGCGCCGAGGATGCGCTGGAAGAAGTGCGCAACCGCCGCAAGCCGGTGCGCCGCCAGTACAAGATCCAGGAAGTGATCAAGCGCCGGCAGATCCTCTTGGTGCAGGTCGTCAAGGAAGAGCGCGGCAACAAGGGCGCGGCGCTGACCACCTATCTGTCGCTGGCCGGCCGCTATTCGGTGCTGATGCCGAACACGGCGCGTGGCGGCGGCATTTCGCGCAAGATCACCAGCGCGGTCGACCGCAAGCGGCTCAAGGAGGTCGTCGCCGATCTCGAAGTGCCGCAGGGCATGGGCGTCATCCTGCGCACCGCCGGCGAGAGCCGCACCAAGGCAGAGATCAAGCGCGACTACGAATATCTGATGCGGCTTTGGGAAAATGTCCGCAATCTCACCTTGCAGTCCACGGCCCCTGCCCTGGTCTACGAGGAAGGCAGCCTGATCAAGCGCTCGGTGCGCGACCTCTACAACAAGGATATCGACGAGATTCTTGTCTCCGGCGAGGAAGGCTACCGCGAGGCCAAGGACTTCATGCGCATGCTGATGCCGAGCCACGCCAAGGTGGTTCAGCCGTTCCGCGACACGACGCCGATCTTCGTGCGCAACGGCATCGAGGCACAGCTCGACCGCATGCTGCAGCCGCAAGTGACGCTGAAGAGCGGCGGCTACATCATCATCAACCAGACCGAAGCGCTGGTTGCCATCGACGTGAATTCGGGCCGCTCCACCAAGGAGCACTCGATCGAGGACACCGCGCTCCACACCAATCTGGAAGCGGCCGAGGAAGTCGCGCGTCAGCTAAGGCTGCGCGATCTTGCCGGCCTGATCGTCATCGACTTCATCGACATGGAGGAGAACCGCAACAACCGCTCCGTCGAGAAGCGGCTGAAGGATCACCTCAAGAACGATCGTGCGCGCATCCAGGTCGGCCGTATCTCGCATTTCGGCCTCATGGAGATGTCACGCCAGCGCATCCGCGCCAGCGTGCTGGAATCGACCATGAAGCCTTGCCCGCATTGCGGCGGCACCGGCCATGTGCGCTCCGATTCGTCGGTCGCGCTGATGGTGGTGCGGGCGATCGAGGAATTCCTGCTCAAGGATTCGCGCAGCCACATCACGGTGCGGACGCCGGCGGCGACAGCACTCTACGTGCTCAACCACAAGCGCGGCACGCTGGTGGAACTCGAAAGCCGCTTCGGGCTGACGATCACCGTCGAGGCCGACGATTCGGTGGGTTCGCAGCACTATGCGATCTTCCGCGGCGCGTTGGCTGAAAAGCCGGAAGGCTTTGTCGAGGCGCGCAGCTTCCCGGCCTATGTCGAGCCGGACGAGCCCGAGGATGAGATTGCCGTCATCGAGGAAGACGACGAGGCGCCGATCCAGGCAGAACAGCCACGCCAGCAGCCGCAGCAACAGCAGCCGCGGCCCGCTGCCGGTGGTGAGGAAGGCGAAGGCCGCGACCGCAAGCGCCGCAAGCGTCGGCGTCGGCGTGGCGGCAAGGATCGCGATCGCGAACATGGCGCCCCTGCGGACGGTGCTTCCGTCTCGGCTCCGGCCGGCGAGTTTTCGGACTCGGACTCGGCCGCCGGAGATGGCGACGCGGAAGCGGACGACAATGCCCCTGTTGGTGTTTCCGAAACTCCTGCCACAGCTGAAGCTTCGGACGAAGGCCAGGGCAAGAAGCGCCGGCGCGGCAAGCGCGGCGGCAAGCGCAACCGCCGCGAAGACGGTGAAGGCGAGGCTGAGGCAAGTGCTGGCG
>NZ_RZQP01000437.1:0-2118 GCF_003998165.1 Mesorhizobium sp. M7A.F.Ca.US.007.01.2.1
GCTCTATGGGAAGCAATGTGCAAATGGCTGGTAGTCTCAAGGAATTCGGCCTTGGGATCTGGATTGCGGATGGTCCGATCGTCACGGCGGCCGCCGGCTTTCACTATCCCACGCGTATGGCCGTTATCGGATTGTCCGGGGGCGGTTTGTTCATCTGGTCACCGGTAGAGCTCACGAACGAGCTGCGCGCCGATGTGGACGCTCTGGGCGTGGTGCGCTTCCTGATCCCGCCCAATTCGCTTCACCACGTGTTTCTCGCTGACTGGCAGCGCGGCTATCCCGATGCCAAGGTCTATGCGCCACCCGGCCTGCGGGAAAAGCGCCGAGATATCCTCTTCTGCGGCGAGCTCGGCGATACGCCTGCCGCCGACTGGGCGGACGATCTCGACCAGGTCGTCGTGCGCGGCAACAGGATCACCACCGAGATTGTCTTCTTCCACCGCGCAAGCAGGACAGTGTTGTTCACCGATCTGATCCAGCATTTCCACGCCGGATGGTTCAAGGGCTGGCGGGCGCTCGTAGCCCGGCTGGATCTGATGGTGGCCGCAGAGCCCTCAGTGCCGCGAAAATTCCGCGCCGGCTTTACCGACCGGCGCGCCGCGCGTGCCGCTCTTCAACGCATACTGGCATGGCCGGCCGAAAGAGTGCTGATGGCGCACGGCGAACCAGTGACGGAGGACGCTCAAACGTTCATCCGTCGCGCTTTTCGCTGGCTGGTTGGCCGCTGACTTCCTCGGCGGATTTCGGCGCTTCGAGCACACGGCGCAATGCCGGCGCTTCCTGCTGGATATGATCCCACAGCCGGTTCGCGATCGGCCCATGCGGCCGGTCGCGGCGGCGCGCCACCACCAGTTCGTCGGTGCGGCCCGGCAGATGACGGCCGGCAATGGAGTGCAGGCGTCCGTCCTGCAGTTCTTCCTCGATCAGGAAGCGGGGCAGGTGGCCCCAGCCAAGGCCCTGCAGGATGATCTCCTTCTTCATGCCCTGGTCGGCGACGAGGCATTGCGGCGCGCCTTCGATCAGCGAATAGTTTTGTTGTGGCGAATGGCGGGCGCTGTCGCGCATGACGCATTGGGTGAGTGCCTGCATCTGGTCCGGGGTGATCGGCTGCTCGATACGCTGAGGCAGAAAGCCCGGCGCCACCACGGGAATGAAGGACACCTTGCACAAATCGACCCATTCCACCCGCGCATCGCCCTTGTCGACCCAGTGCAGGATCAGGTCGGCTTCGTCGTCGAAGAGACGCTCCCATGGGCCGCCCACCGCTTCGAAATGCAGATGCAGGCGCGTGCCGGGCAACTGTGCGAAGAATCGCCCGAGCATGCCCAGCACCTGCGGGCGCGGGCACAGGTCGCCGATCACCACATGGATCTCGCTTTCCTCACCCATCGCCAACTGGGCGGCATGGACGCGCAAACCGTCCATCTCGCGCAGCAGCGATAGCGCTCGGCGGTGGAACGACAGCCCGGCCTCGGTCGGACGCACGCGATAGCCGCTGCGATCCAAAAGGACGAGGCCGAGCTGTCGCTCCAGCTTGGCGACGGCGGCGAACACCGCGGGGTGCGAGCGATACAGCATGGCCGCCGCAGGCTGAAAACCGCCGGTGCGGACCACCGCATCGAAGCATTGCAGATCGTGCAGGGTGAATTCGGCCATGTCAGTTTTTGTTACAGAGATTGTCTTATCTTTGTAATATCAACAAAATCGCTCCACAGCTAGGCTCTGTCTCGTTCAACGTTCCAGAAGGAATCTTCATCATGAATGAGCTGAATTTCGTCACAACGGGCGATGGCACGCGCATCGCCTACCGCTTCGACGGCGAGGCAAGCAAGCCGGTGCTGGTGCTGTCGAATTCCATCGGCACCACGCTGCACATGTGGGATGGGCAGGTCGGCGAATTGTCGAAGCATTTTCGTGTCCTGCGCTACGATTTTCGCGGCCATGGCGGATCGAGCGTTCCGGTCGGCGCCTATTCGCTGGACCGGCTTGGCCGCGACGTCATCGAGTTGCTCGATGCGCTCGACCTGCAACGCGTACATTTCCTTGGCCTGTCGCTCGGCGGGTTCGTCGCGCAGTGGCTCGGCATCCACGCGCCCGAGCGGATCGACCGGCTGATCC
>NZ_RZQP01000438.1:0-2098 GCF_003998165.1 Mesorhizobium sp. M7A.F.Ca.US.007.01.2.1
ATGATCGACTGCATCATCAATTGCGTGGCGCCGAACATCAGGTCGACGGAGGTCGGCTGTTTGCGGTCGGCCTCTTCCGGCGCGCCGACGACGTCGACGCCGATGATGATGTCGGCGTCGTTCTCGATCAGGTCGAACGGCACGGGGTTGTAGATGCCGCCGTCGATCAGCAGCCTGCCGTCGCGCATCACCGGACGGAACACGGCAGGGATGGCCGCTGACGCCGCCAGCGCGG
The DNA here is from genome assembly GCF_003998165.1 of Mesorhizobium sp. M7A.F.Ca.US.007.01.2.1. Taxonomy (NCBI): domain Bacteria; kingdom Pseudomonadati; phylum Pseudomonadota; class Alphaproteobacteria; order Hyphomicrobiales; family Phyllobacteriaceae; genus Mesorhizobium; species Mesorhizobium sp. M7A.F.Ca.US.007.01.2.1. The sequence goes on from NZ_RZQP01000438.1 coordinate 236, forward strand.
AGTGCAGGTCGCCGTCTTCGAAGACGGCCAGCTTGTGACCGAAATAGTCGGTCGCCGTCACCTTCAGCGGGATCTTCAGCTCGGCAAAGGTTTCGGGGATGGCCTCGGGCAGAAAGGCTTTCAGGATGCGCTCGACATTGAACTGGCTGACGCGGATGCCGTTCTGCATGGCTTCGGCTATCGTGCCCGGCCGCGCCCGCCACATGCGGCTGGCCACCTCGGCGCGGCGGCCGAGGATCGAGCGGGCGTAGTCGTGGATGTCCTTGCCGGCCATACCCGATGCCATGCCGGCACCCATGATGGCGCCGATCGACGAGCCGGCAATCGCCACCGGCTTGATGCCGAGCTCGTCCAGCGCCTCGATGACATGGATGTGGGCCAGCCCGCGCGCGCCGCCGCCGCCGAAGGCGATGCCGAAGGTGGGGCTCATCCCTTGCCGGCTCCGGCCAGTTTCGGGCCGATGACCATGATGGTCGGCTCGGTGGTCAGCAGCTTTTTCGCCGCCGCCTTGACCTGTTCGAGCGTCACCGCATTGATGTAGCCGGCGCGGCGCTGCATGTAGTCGATGCCGAGATCGTCGAGCTGCAACTCGACCAATGTCGAGGCGATGGCGCTGGACGAGTCCAGATTGTTGATGGCGTAGGCGCCGATCATGTATTTCTTGGTCGCCGCCAGTTCCGCTTCGGTCGGGCCTTGTTCGGCCAATTGCTTGACGACATCGCGGACGATGCCAAGCGTCTCGGCCGCACGGTCGGACCGGGTGCCGGTGCTGACGATCAACGCGTTAGCGTGGTCCTGGTTGATGAGCGAGGAGTTGACACTGTAGGCCAGTCCGCGCTTTTCGCGCACTTCCTGGAACAGGCGCGAGGTGAAGGTGCCGCCGCCGAGGATCTCGTTCATCAGCACGGCGGGGAAGAAATCCGCCGCCTTGCGCTTCACGCCGGGAAAGGCGAGCTGCAGGGAGGTCTGCGGCAGGTCGTAGTCGACCTCGATATGCTGCGCCAGCTTCGGGTCGATATCGGCCACAGGCCTCAGCGCCTGGTTCTGCGGCAGGTCGCCGAACACCATGTCGAGCTTCTTCTTCAGCGTCTCCGCGTCGATGGCGCCGACTACGGCGACATGCAGGCCGCCGCGCGCGAACACCGCTTTGTGCAGGCCTTTCAGATCATCGGACGTGATGGCGGCGATGCTTTCCTTGGTGCCCTGATCGGAGCGGGAATAGGGATGGTCGCCATAGAGGGCGCGCGCCCATTTGTTCTGCGCCACCGTGTCCGGGTCGTTTTCGCCGGCGATGATGCCGGACAGGATCTGGGAACGGATGCGGTCGATCGGCAACTGGTCGAAGCGCGGCTCGTTGACCGCCAGCCGCAGCAGGTCGAAGGCCTGGTCGCGCTGCTCGGCCAGCATGCGCATCGAGCCGTAGATGCCGTCGCGGCTCTCGTCGAAGCTCATCTCGGCGCCGGCATCGTCGAGCTTGATCTGGAAGTCTTCACTATCGAGCGGGCCGGCGCCTTCGTCGAACAGGCCGGTCATCAGATTGGCCAGTCCTTCCTTGCCGACAGGATCCTGCGTCGAGCCGCCGCCAAAGACGAAGCGGATGGCCACGACCGGCACGGAATAATCCTCGACCAACCAGGCGGTGATGCCCTTTGGCGAGGTGACGGACTGGATCTCCATGGCCCGCGCGGTGAGCGCCGGCAGGATGAGGAAGAGGATGGAGAGAAAGAGGGTGGTGAGTGCACGCCATGCGGCAATCGTCGGCAGCGACCAATCGCGGAAGCCGGCGCTCCCCCTCACCCAGCCTCCGCTTTGCTCGGCTGACCTCTCCCCGACGGGGAGAGGTCAGCCGAGCAAAGCGGAGGC
>NZ_RZQP01000439.1:0-2067 GCF_003998165.1 Mesorhizobium sp. M7A.F.Ca.US.007.01.2.1
CGGCTGGACGGCTTCGCTTTTCGCCCGCAAGCTGCCAGTGGTCTGCTGCATGCCCGCGCCGGGTCGCCGAACCTCACTTGCCGACATAGACATCCATTTCGGCTTCATCATTGCCGTCATAGACGAATTTGATCTTCTTGTAGGCGAAGCTGACCTCTTCCTGGATCAGGTCTTCCTCATCCTCGGCCTGCGACATGTCGTATTCCATGATCGAGGCGTCGGTGAGGGTAACGACCAGGTAATCCTTGGTCTCGCCATCGATGGTCCGGCGGGCCGAGAACACCACCTCATCAAGGGCCTTGTTTTCGAACAAAGCCTTTTTCAGATAGGGCGATGATTTGTCGTAGTGCTTGGTGAATTTGATCATGCCCATGGAGACGCGGCCACGGCGTGACAGCGAATTGGGATCATAAGGTGCGACCATCTTGTAGTCGACGCCATGGATTTCGATCTCGTCATCGTGGCCGTCGCGGGTGCTGGGGCCTTTGATATCGGGAACCTTCAGGAAGCCATCAATCTTCGTAGTCGGCATTGTGTTTCTCCACCGCTTTCAAAAAACCAGGTTGTCGTTGCTGCGATCAAGTCTTAACGGACGGTAGTTCCGAGACCAGTCGGAGCGACGCGTTGATGCCCTCCAGCTGGTAATGCGGGCGCAGATAGAAGCGGGCATTATAATAGCCCGGCCGCCCCTCCACGCTGTCCACCTGGACCTCGGCGGCGGCAAGCGGGCGCTTGGCGCGTGCCTTGTCGTCGGCAAAGGCCGGGTTGGCCAGCACGTATCGATTGATCCACTCGGTCAACCAGATCTGCATGTCGGCGCGCTCCTTGAACGAGCCGACCTTGTCGCGCGCGATCGCCTTGAGGTAGTGCGCAAAGCGCGAGACCGGGAACAGGTAGGGCAGGTTGGCGCTCAGCCGCTCGTTCGACTGTGCATCGGGGTCGACCAGCCGCCCCGCCCGCGTTTCGTCGTCCTGCAGCGAGTGTGCTCCGATGAAGGCCGCGAGATCGGTATTCTTCCGGTGCAGGATGGGCATCAGGCCAAGCTTGGCCAGTTCCGCCTCGCGCCGGTCGTCGATGGCGACTTCCGTGGGACATTTCATCGCGATCGAGCCATCATCGGTCGGGAAGCTATGCACCGGCAGGTTGAGCACCGTGCCACCATTCTCCACGCCGCGGATCTGCGTGCCCCAGCCGAAAAGCTTGTGACTGCGGTTGATGTTGACGCCCATCGGGAAGGCGGCGTTCATCCAGACATATTTGTTGTGATCGCCCTCCACCTCTTCCTCGAAGGTGAAACCCTTCACCGGAACGGTATCGGTGCCGTAGGGCAGCCGCGCCAGGACGCGGGGCATGGTCAGGCCGATGTAGCGAGCGTCCTCACTCTCGCGCAACGACTGCCACGAGGCATAGGCGGGGTTGGAGACGATCTGCTGCAGGTCTTGCGGGTTCGGCAGTTCCTGCCAGCTGTCCATGCGAAATAGGCGCGGCGAAGCGGCCGCGATAAACGGCGTATGCGCGGAAGCGCAGATGCCGGAGATGTTGCGCAGCAGGCCGACGTCACGTGGGTGATTGGAGAACTCGTAGGCGCCGATCACGCAGCCGATTGGTTCGCCGCCAAGCATCGAATACTCGTCTGTGTAGACTTTCTTGAAGATCGGGCTCTGGTCCCACATCTGACCTTCATAGTCTTCAAGCGTATCGGCCAGCTGCTCTTTGGAGATGTTCATCACCCGGATCTTCAGCTTCTGATCCGTCTCGGTGTTGTTGACGAGATACCACAGCCCTCGCCATGTGCCTTCCATCTCACGCACTTCCGGCGCGTGCAGGATTTCGTTGACCTGTGTCGTCAGCATCTTGTCAATGCCGGCGATCAGCGACTTGATCGATTTGATGGCATTGGAAGAGATGGTCGTGGTGTCGGAACGGGACTGCGCCGCGAGCGCGAGATTGCGCACGAGCTGTTGCAGCTTCTCGCTGTCGTCCTTCTTGACCTTGAAATCTTTTTCGAGGAGTCCGCTGAATTCATCGAGGTTTATGGCTTCGGCCTCCGCGGCGACTGAGGCGGTC